>JAUPMC010000125.1 GCA_030836605.1 Thermoplasmatota archaeon
ATAGAGTCCGACAAGAAGCCCATGACCATCCTGAAACTCACGGCGTCCGGGCAGCACGCGTACGAGACCGACTACCTGTTGTCGATCGACTCGTCGGGCCACGTCAACGGCTACGCCCTCGAGTCGACCCTGGTCAAGCTCATAAAGGCGACCGAGACGAAGCTCAAGGGCTTCGATCACGACTTCACCAAGACCTACTACGAGGAGATATGCAACGCGGCCTGGCGCCAGGTCAAGGGCGCGGGGACGCCGGAGGAGTTCGCCTCGTCCCTCTCCGACAAGCACGAGTGGATGATGCTCGACAACCGCTACGACTCCCGCATGCGGGACCATTTCATCCTGCTACCGTACGCTCATGTCCCGGTCAGGTACCCCGCGTATGGGAAGGCCATGTCGACGTCGACCGCGTCCCCCAAGGACCTCGCGTCCAACTACGCCTCGAGCGTCAGGAACGCCAGCAACAACGTCGTATCGGACTTCAAGGACCTGGCGTACAAGGTCTCGGGCAAGACCAACCCGGCCCCCGTCGGGTCCGGCTCCTCCGCGAGGGGCTCGTACCTCAAGGGCGGGGGAGGCTTCAGAGGCGGGGGAGGGTGCGCGTGCGCTTGTGCCTGCGCGTGCGCCTGCGCGGGAGGTGGCAGATGAGGCAGTTCAAGCTCCTCGCGCCGTCCCCCGAGTCCCTCGGGCTCAGGCCGGGCGTGCACAAGTACGACGGCTCGGGCGATCTCGCCCATCACAGGTTCCACATCAGGGTCGACTCGGACAGGAAGGGCGTGCTCCTGGTGGACGCGTCGAAGCTCGTGTTCATGAACGGGACCGCCCTCGACTACGTGAGATGCGTGCTCGAGGGCAAGGACGCCGACGGGGCCTACAGGTACATGAGGCGGAGGTACAAGCACCTCAAGAGGAAGGATGCCAGGGAGGACTACGCCGCCACGAGGGACCGCCTGGTGAGGTTCGTCCACGGCGAGGAGACGGTCATGGACGTCATGGGCCCCAATGCGCCGACGGTCGGTTCCGACGCGATGCCGTCCCCGTACAGGATGGACCTCGCGCTCACATACAGGTGCCAGAACGACTGCGGGCACTGCTACAACGCGACGAAGGAGAAGCCGGAGCTGTCGGTCCGGGAGTGGTCGGCCGTCATCGACAAGCTCTGGGACGCGGGGATACCGCACATAGTGTTCACGGGGGGCGAGCCGACCCTGTACGAGGGCCTCGAGGAGCTCGTCGCGCGGTCGGAGCACCACGGGCAGATCACAGGGCTCGTCACGAACGGCCGCGGCCTCGGCAGGCCGGGCTACCTGAGCTCGCTCGTGGCGAAGGGCCTGGACCACGTGCAGGTCACGGTCCTCTCGCACGACCCTGAGACCCACGACAGGCTGGCCGGGGCCAAGGGCGCGTGGCAGGAGACGGTCGCCGGGCTCAAGGCCGCGGTGGCAGAGGACCTGTACGTGAGCACCAACACGACCATCATGAGGTCCAACTACGACCAGGTCGAGGACACCATGAGGTTCGTGGCAGGGCTGGGCGTCAGGAACATCGCGTTCAACGGCATCATACGCTCCGGGAAGGGCGTGCAGGCGGAAGGGATCACGTATCCCGAGCTGGCTTCGCTCCTGGAGAAGCTGAAGGATATCGCCTCCGAGACCGGGACCAGGCTCATATGGTACTCGCCGACGCCATACTGCGAGCTCAACCCTGTGAACCTCGGGCTGGGGATGAAGCAGTGCACCGCGTGCTCCCTTAACATGGCGGTCGAGCCCGACGGGACCGTGCTCCCGTGCCAGAGCTACTACGAGCCCCTGGGGAACATGCTCAAGGACGACTGGAAGGCCATCTGGGGCCACCCGCTCTGCGGGCGGATAAGGACGCGCGGGTACGTGGACGATCGGTGCGGGAAGTGCGAGATGCTCCAGCTCTGCGGCGGGGGCTGTCCCCTGTCCGCGCGGCACGGTGACTACGTGTGCCTGGACAGGCACTCATCGATGTGAGCCGCTCTTCCTCGCGAACGCGTGGAACACGGGGTTGTAGGTGAACAGCGTGCCGTCCCTCAGCGCGCGTTCCCAGACCGGCCTCAGCTCGGAGAGCTTCGCCCTGTCCTCATCGTCCCGGGCCGTCAGCTCGAGGTATCTCCACTCCCCGTCGGCCTCCTCCCTGAGCTCGTCGATGCCCCACACGCCCTGGTGGACCCCAGTCTCGGCCTCGAGCCCGCACGCGTCGAAGACGGCTCTCAGTTTCCTGCCCATGAGAGGGTCGCCGCCCTCGGCCCTGACGCCCTCCTCGGCTATCGCGGCGAGGGGCGAGAGCTCCGTTGGGAAGTCTATCCTGGCGCCCAAGTCGGGCTCCGCGAGACACACGACCCAGCCGCGCGAGAGCCTCGCCATCTCGGAGACCACCTTGACGGGGTCCTTGACCCAGAGCAAAAGGAACGAGCAGTAGACGACGTCGAACGAGCCGTCATCGAACGGGAGGGAGTGCGCGTCCGCCTCCGTGGCCCTCAGGCCCCTGCGGCGGCACTCGGCGGCCGCCTCAGGGTCGATGTCCACTCCCTGGACGTCGAGCAGGGGCGCGAGCGCTTCCATCACGAACCCCGGGCCGCACCCCACGTCGAGCGCCGTCGGCCGCCCGGGCCCGGTCCAGGCCTTGAGCACGTGCCTCTGGAGCAGCCATGTCCACGACTCCCTGAGCCAGAGCGACTGCCTCGAGAGCTGCCTATCCATCTCCCTCGCGGTCCAGGCCATCGGGCCGGGATGCGCACGAAGGTGAATAACACTTTCCGGGGATTGCGGTCTCGCGTCGGACCCTGTACGCTTCCCGTCCTGGTGGCTGGGCCGCACGCCCCGTCGCTCAGTCCTTGGCCGGGCCTCTCGGCCGGTTCCAGTGCCGGGACGCGACTACGACGGCCGCGATCGCAGCGGCAGCGGCTCCCGCGTCGATGAGCAGGAATGTGACAGGGTCCATCCCCCAGTCAGGGTCATTGTCATCATCCACGGGGAGGTCAGCGGTGGCGGACACCGCGAGGCTGGAGATGACCCCCTCGAGCATCGGGTCGAGGTCGAAATAGTCTGCGACGTCCACTGTCATGATGATGAGCCAGTACTCCCCTGAGGATGTGTTCGCGATGACCGCGAACTTCTGCGCGAGGGGCTCGTCCTCCCATCTGACGGTGAACACGACCGACTCGAACCCGGGTGTCTCCCTGGCGCTCGGGCTGTCGACGATGTAGACGTCCACGCCCTCCGCCCTCATGCCGTCCACGAGATTGTCCGCGAACGAGTCGAGGTACAGAGGGTCCTCCTTGATGCTCAGGTCCACCCCGGACTGGAGCGTGATGACTGGCGCGGCCGACCCGTTGACCGGTCCGACCACTTGAGCGTCGAAGACCGTGTCGCCTACGGTGACGTTCTCGGTCAACTCCCAAGCCGCCGGGAGCGCCAAGGACACCCCGGACGAGAGGTTCTGCCGCGTGAGCCCATCATACGATGGGCTGGCCCTCGCGTCCATTATGCTGAACGCCCATATCAGGGGGAACTCGTAGCTGTATGTGTAGTTCCTGTCTGTCACACGCTCGAAGTACAGCTCCATGACGACCCAGTTCTCCCCGGGCAGCGTGTAGCTCCCGTTCGCGTCCCGGGTGCTGGCGGTCAAAACCTCGTCCTCGAGGCACCACTCGGGTCGGACTCCGTTCACGCTCATCTGGCAGTCCGTGAGGGTGTACTCGGGATAGCCCAGCTCGACCTCGACCGCGATGTTCTCAGGGATGTGGTCGACCACCTCGCCCTCCGCGGGCCACACCGATAGGACCTGCAGAGCCGTGGCCACGTAGAACACCCAGCTCAGGGCGGTCTCTCCCCCGTCCCACGCGATGGACGCGTTGACCGTGTGCATCCCGCTCTCGTCCATGGGTGCCGATGGCGACCCCAACAGCGTGGACCCAAGAATGTACGACACCAGGGGCTCGCCGTCCAAGGTCATACCGTAGGACGTGATCTCTCGCGCGGGTATCCCGAAGTAGATGTACGCGCTCAAGTCGCCGGTCGAGCCGCTCTCGAGTGCGGAATAGGCCTGCGGCCATCCGGGCAACAGCCTCGGCGTCCCGAGGTCATAGAACTGGACCGGGTCCCCCAAGGCCACCACCGCCCCCACGCCCGGCGGCGCTGTCACCGCCGCGTACGTGTTCCTGTCGACGAGGTAAGCGTAATCGCAGAGCCTGACCGAGACGATCTCCCGGCCATCCGACACGTCGAATGCGTGCAGCTCGGCCGAGAATCCATAGGTCGTGTAGAACAGGGCGCCGAGGTCCAGTGACAGGGCCATGCCCGTCACACCTGGATACATGTTCATCACGCCCCAGCTCTCCAACGTCGATATGGCGACGATCTCGACGACGTTTGAAACGCAACTAGCAAGGTAGATTGTGTCGTTCCCCCAGTCCACGGCCACATGCCGTGCGCCCTCGTACAGGCCGCCGCCGTCACTGTCCAGGAGCGTGAGCTTCTGCGAGTCGCACGCGAACAGGTAGACCGGGGTCGGGACGTAGTTCAACTGTACCATCAGGAGGGTGCTTTTGTCGGGGCTCATGTCGAGGACGCAGATGTCGTAACCCTCGAGCGTCTCGATCACATTCCCGGACACGTCGTCGACGACATTCAGCTCGCCCCCGTGGAAGTCTTCGTCGGGTACGCTCGTGACATATAGCCTGTCTGACAGCCCTATCCTGATGCTGAGGGGTTCGAAGGTCAGGTCGATCGTCCTGGAGACGCTTCTCGACTCGAGGTCGACGATTGCGATGCGCATATCGGTCGAAACGGCCACGTACAGGTACCTCCCGTCCTCGCTGACGTCGATGGACATGGGGCTGTAGCCGACCGAGACGTTCCACTCCTCCGCCCTGGTCGTGGCGTTCAGAACATGCACCTTGTCCCCGTCCGCGTCGCCGGAGTACACCAGCGGCCTGTCGCGGTCCGAGACGAGCTCCTGGTTGCCGTTCAGGGACAGCCCGTCGGGCGCGAGCACCGCCCCGGACTCCCCGACGCTCAGAAGAGATGCCGCGCAGGCGCACATCAGAATGGTGACAGTCAGTACGCTGAATAACCTCATCCGCTCGCCATTCCGCGTGGATTAGAGTGAGCGGGGTTATTAATGTCTCGCCTAGGATTACCGCGGGATCCCGTCGGCCATGGCCGCATATAAACAGGGGGGCGGTCGCCTAAGCGATGAACGGAGGCCCCGAAGGGATTTGCGGAAGGGGTTTGCCGCGTCCTCGGGTCAGAACCTGTAAGTGCCGCCGAACACGAGCCATGCGAGCGCGGACTTCGCCGTCAGGCTGAGGATGATGTACACCTTCTCGCCGTACAGGTAGTCCGCCCACCTGCCCTTCTTGCGATACTGCAGCACCATGTTGATGGCGAACACGTTGAAGAAGGCCGCGAGGATGAAGAATATCGCGTACACGAATGTGGGCACCGCGTCCGAGTTCCTCAGGATAGCCCCGAAGAAGTAGATGCCGAGCACGAGCCACGGGACGAACCCGGCGACGCACCCGAACAAGTACGCCGTCCAGTCGGTCTTCCGCGTGGTCTGGTTGTGGAGCTCCATCATCCACCCGAATAGGTTCATGGTCGCGTTCAGCGTGAATATCAATATCAGGCTCGAAAGCTCCGATATGCCCACGAGGAACGCAATCAGCACGATCATGATGGACGAGCTGACCGAGTACTCCATCCACCTCGCGTAGTTCGCGCCCTTCTTCAGGTTCTCGACATACCACTTGTTGGCGAATGTCGAGAGCGAGAAGTGCGCGATCGCGGACACGAACAGGAACGAAGCGACCAGGGGCGCCAGAGGCACCGTCGCGATGACGTCCTTCACGGGGACGATCATCCCGTTCTCGTATCCCTGGAAGGTCGTCCATATCTCGGCCTCACCGGGCGTAGCGATCAACAGCATCAACGCACCCTGGAACAGGTGCAGGAACCCCATCACCATGTTGAAGTCCTTCAACTTCTTGAACTTGGTCTCCTCCGCAGTCGTCACGAGCGAACCCTCCCTAGTCCAACTAGTCGGATGAACGCCCGGGGTATAATTCACATATGCCCCGAACAGGCACGGGGGAGCCCTAAACCCTCAATCCCTTCTGGCTCAGGTCATCCAGGGCAGGTCGACCTCGTCGGTGCGGTACCTCTGCCTGACCGTACTGTCCTCGAGCCTCGTCCTCACGCCCGCCCGGTGCATCACGAGCCCCGTCCACGCGATCATGGCGCCGTTGTCCACGCACAGGGGCCCTGGGGGCACGAACATCCTCGCCCCGCGCTCCTCGGCCATGGTCCTGACCATCCCCTGGAGCCGCTTGTTCTGGACCACCCCGCCGCCCAGGAGCACCTCGTCCTTCTCGACATGCGCCATGGCCCTCTCCGTGACCTCGACGAGCATCGCGAAGCAGGTCTCCTGTATCGAGTAGCAGAGGTCCTCGAGCCTCTTCCCTGACTTGTGCAGCTGCATCGCCGCGGTCAGTATCCCCGAGAACGCCACGTCCATCCCCTTGACGCTGTAGGGCAGGTCTATCAGCTGCGAGCCCTCGCTCGCGAGCCTCTCCAGCCTCGGCCCCGCGGGGAACGGCAGCCCGACCGACCGGCCGAACTTGTCTATCATGTTCCCGATGCCGATGTCGAGCGTCTCCCCGAACACCCTGTACCTGCCCCCGGAGTACGCGATGACCTGCGTGTTCCCCCCGGAGGCGTACAGGAGCGTCGGGTCGGCGCACCCCGTGACCTTCCTGCCTATCTCGAGGTGGGCGACGCAGTGGTTCACGCCTATGAGGTCCACGCCGAGGGTCAGCGCGAGCGAGCGCGCGCCCGTGGCCGCCGTCCTGAGGCACGGGCCGAGGCCCGGGCCCTGCGAGAACGCCACGAGGCCGATGTCCTTGTAGGAGACGCCCGCCTTAGAGACCGCCTCGTGCATCAGGGGGACCATGTTCTCCGCGTGGTGGTTCGCCGCCTCCCGCGGGTGTATGCCTCCCTTGGACCCGTCTATCATCTTGCCGACGTTGGACAGGACCTTGCAGTCCTGGTCGACGACGCCGATGCTGAGTGTGTGGGCGGTCCCCTCGACCCCTAGGCAGATCATCGGCCGTACATCGCCTGGCGGATTAAAAAGGATGCCCCGGGGGCCGTTATCGACATTGATATCCTCGTCGTAGGCACTTATACCCATCCGGGCGATATTCCGTGTCTGGTGAGCCCCTGAAGTGCCCTTCGTGCCAATCGGACATCCCGGACGAGTCGAGGTTCTGCCTCAAGTGCGGCAAGGAGGTCGCCCCCGCCCCGGCGCCCGCGCAGGCCCCGCCGCCGGAGGACGACGGCTCTGAGGTGTTCGCCATGATGTGCATGGCCTTCGCGTTCATGCTGTTCTTCTTCTCGCTCGCGCCGTTCTTCATGGGCATATGGATAGCCGGGCTCGCGATGCTGTGCGTGGGCGTGGTCCTGATGCTCGCGGGGTACCGCATGATCAGGGTCTCGAAGCGCGAGCACATCGAGATGATCGAGAAGAAGGCCGTGAAGATCAAGGTCAAGTGCAGGTACTGCGACTCCCTGAACGACGAGGACTCGGAGAAGTGCAGCTCCTGCGGGGCGACCCTGTAGCCCATATGTCTGAAAAGCGAGGTAAGGGTTTTTCAAAGGGTTTGCGCGGCCCGCGAGGGCTCATCCCTTGTTGTAGTACGAGTCCAGGAAGTCCGCCCAGTTCGACGCCACGTCGAACGGCAGCGCCCGGTACATCGCCTCGTAGCTGGCGCCCCAGTAGTAGGTCACCGACTTGGTCGGGAACCATATCCCGAGGCCGTTCTCGCCCGTGACGTCCGCCGAGTGCCACTCGTAAATGATGGCCGCGTCGACCGCCGTGACCACGCCCTGGGCCGCGGCCTTCACGCCAGCGTCCGCGATCTCCGCGCTGGCGATGACCTTCTGGGCGTACGTGACCAGGTCCGCCTGGTTGTTCGGGACCGGGGTCGCCTTCCTGCACGCCTTGTAGGCTCTGTAG
>JAUPMC010000126.1 GCA_030836605.1 Thermoplasmatota archaeon
ACTTGAGATCCGGCAAAACGTTGGACATGTCTGGCCTCCCGTACCGCCTCGCTCTGATTATCTTATCTCGATTTATAACTTGCCCAATCAATCGCTGCTCAGGTTCCACGACCTGGGGAACCCTCCCGAGGCGGGTTTTAGCCGAGTGCAGCCAGCATTAGACGTAGCAAGGGTTATCTACGGAAAGTCCGTTGATGCGCCAGGGAGAGGTTTCTCATGAGGACGGAATCGTTGAAGTTCTTGGAAGAGCTCACGAACTGCTTCGGCCCATCGGGGTTCGAGAAGGAGCCCGCGCGGATCGTCAAGAAGTACGTGTCCCAGTATGCGGACGGCGTGAGCACGGACAAGCTCGGGTCGTTCCTGTTCACGAAGAAGGGCAGCGCCGACAAGCCCGTCATCCTCATCCCGGGGCATGTGGACGAGGTCGGGTTCATCGTGTCGTCGATCAACAAGCACGGGTTCCTCACGTTCAACCCGCTCGGCGGATGGTTCGACCAGGTCCTGCTCGGGCAGAGGGTCAAGGTCCGGACCGCCAAGGGCATCGTCCCTGGCATAATCGCGGCCAAGCCCCCGCACCTGCTGCCAGCTGAGGAGAGGAGCAAGGTCGTCACCAAGGACAAGATGTTCATAGACATAGGCGCGTCGAACGAGGAAGAGGCGAAGGAGATGGGCGCCAGGATAGGCAACCCCATCATGCCCGACTCGTGCTTCTCGACCATGGAGAAGAGGATCTTCAAGGACGGCAAGAGGAAGGGCACTGACACGATCGCGATCGGCAAGGCCTTCGACGACAGGATCGGCACGTTCATCGCGGCCGAGGTCGTCAGGACCCTGAAGGAGCAGGGCATCAAGCACCCCAACACCGTCGTCGGGGCGGCCACGACCCAGGAAGAGGTCGGGCTCAGGGGCGCGAGGACGACCGCCCACGTCGTGAACCCGGACGTCTGCCTGACACTGGAGGTGGACATCGCCGGGGACGTGCCCGGCATCGAGGCGAGCGAGGCGCCCACGAAGATGGGGTACGGCCCGTCCATCACGACCTACGACTCATCCATGATACCGAACCAGGAGCTGCTCGAGTTCGTCCTCGGAGTGGCGAAGAAGGCGAAGATCCCCTACCAGCTGTCCCAGATAGCCCGGGGAGGGACCGACGCCGGGATCATACACATATCCAACGCCGGCTGCCCGAGCCTGGTGATAGGCGTGCCGACGAGGCACATCCACGCCCACGCGGGCCTGCTGAGCCTCACCGACACTGAGAACACCGTCAAGCTCCTGATCGAGGTCATCAAGAAGCTCGACAGGAAGACCGCCGACGGATTCACGGCGATCTGAGGCGAGTGGCAAGATGGCGGGAGTCCTCGACCCTGTCCTGCACAAGGAGCTCGGCGAGGCCAAGGCAGCTTTGGCAAGGCACGGGATCGTGATAATGAGGGGCGTCGAGACCGAGCTCGAGCCCGCGATCATGGTCGCCGTCAGGGACTCGCTCGCGTCCTCCCCCGGGAAGCTCAAGGGGATGAGCGACGACCAGCTCGACAAGTTCATGGACAAGGTGAGGGGCGCCGCGGCCAAGTCCACCAAGGAGCTCTCGTTGCTGCACACCCACCTGCTGGCGAAGCTGGGCACGGAGTACATCGCCGACCTCGTGGACGAGCTCGACGGGATCGACCAGCTCTTCCGGTGGGAGAGGATAGCCAAGGCCTCCGGGCCCGTGGACGAGCTGCTCAAGGACAAGGGGTTCAGGCCCGTGTCGATACCAGGCCCCAGGGAGGTCTCCGACGCCTTCGCGGTGGAGCTCGAGGAGAAGTGGCCCTCCGCGTTCAAGAGGTTCAGGTCGCTGGCTGAGGACGCGGCCAAGGCCCTGCGGGAAGAGGGCGAGCGGGACAAGCGGGCCGAGCCGAAACCGGCCAAGCGCAAGAAGGGGTGAGACACTTGGCGGTGCTCTCCGACGCGGACATCTTGGCGAGGCTCAAGTCCGGCTCCCTGAGCATCGGCTCGTTCGCCGAGAAGAACCTCACGCCCAACGGGTACGACGTGACGGTGGCCGAGGTATGGATGCCGTCATCGGACACGAGCGTCAAGAGAGGGGTCGCGCGCGTGCCGGGGGGCGCGTGGTTCACGATCGGCACGCTCGAGTACCTCGAGTTCCCGTCGGACCTGGTCGGCGAGATATGGATCAGGACCAGCTGGGTGAGGAAGGGCATATTGTCCTCTTTTGGCAGAATAGACGCCGGGTTCCACGGGAACCTGACCTTTTCGGCTTTGAACGCGTCCCAGAGGCCCGTCGACATCCCGATAGGCGAGAGGTTCGCCCAGGTCGTGTTCGAGGAGCTCAAGTCGCCGCCCCTGAAGACATACAAGGAGAGGTCCGGCAACTACCAAGGACAGCGGGGCATCACCCTCGAGCCCCTGCGTTAGATGAACGACAGGTCGAAGGCGTAGAAGCTCATCGTCGGGCTGTAGCTCTTGACCTTCCGCCGGCCGAGCTCCTTCATGACCTTCCCCTTCCTGACGGCGGCGTCGGCTATCTTCCCGAACTCCGAGTCGAGGTCCTCGTCCTCCATGATCTCGTAGAAGTGGATGACCCCTCCCGGCTTGAGGGCGGCGATCGCCTCCGACAGGAAGTCCTTCGCGCTGTGCGGCAGGTTCATGATGATCCTGTCCGCGGGCTCCAGCTTAGATATCTCCTGCCTGGCGTCGCCCAGGACCGGCTCGACCACGGCCACCTTGTTCAGCGCGATGTTCTCCTTCATGTATCGGATGGCCTCGGGGTTCGTGTCTATCGCGTAGACCACCTTCGGCCTCCGCGTCTTCGCGATCATGATCGAGAACGGGCCTATGCCGGCGAACATGTCGATGACGACCTCCCCGGGCTGGACCTGCCGCGCCACGATGTCGCGCTCGGTCGCCAGCCTAGGCGAGAAGAACACCGATTTCACGTCCATCTTGAAGACGAGCCCGTACTCCTTGTGCGTCGTCTCGGTGGTGTCGTCCCCGGCCACGACCCTCAGGTCCCTGGTCCTGTACTCCTCCTTGACGCCCGAGTCCACGCACACGGTCCTGACGGCGCCCTGGACGGCCATGATGGCCTTCCCGATCTCCCCCGCGTGCGGGAGCACCTCCTCGCTCATCTTGACTATCGCGACGGACCCGAGGACGTCGTACGACGACGGCAGCTCGGACCTGAGGCCGTTCGGCACATCGACGAGCACCCGGTAGTCCTTCACCTGCTCCTGGAGCTCCTCGAAGGCCATCGTCTCGAAGGGATACCCGAGGTCGACCCTCTGTGTGACTGGGAGGTACACGTTCTTCGCGTCGGACCTGACCTGGAGCCCCTTCCTGAGCGCGCCCTTCTCCATCAGCCTCTTGCGGACGGGCTCGGCCTTCTTCCTCGGGACCACCACACACAGCGAATCCATCGAGGGCCTATCGGCTTCCTCGATAGATAACCCAATCGGAGTGCGGGCAGGTCAGCCCCAGTCGTCCTCCCTGAGCGGCACGCCCAGCCCGGACATCTTCCGCTTGTACTCCCTTATGACCCTCATGTACTCCTTGCTCGGGCGCCTTGCCTCCGGGTCCCAGCAGTCGTAGAGCGTCTTGCCGAGCGGCGGGTCCGCCAGGCGCTTCTCGTACCCCGGGACGAGCCTCAGCACCAGCTCGTTCGCGTCCGCCAGGCTCATGCCGGCGACCGCGTGCCCCACCTGGGCGGAGACCCTCGGCTCGACCGGCGTCGTCCGGTCCTCCTGCTTGTTCGACGCGACCCCGAGGGACTCGATGTGCATGCCCGACGTGACCGCGGCGGTGACCGATGCGGTGGTCTCGTTGAGGCACATGGGCGTGCACGGCCCCGCGGAGGTGTAGTTCAGGTTGACCGTCAGCAGGTGCGTGTTCCTGGACACCGCCTGGCCCGTGACGCTTATCAGCCACAGCAGCTCCCTGCAGCTGCTCGACACGTACCTCAGGTGCAGCGGGAACGGCAGCAGCCAGCTCGACTGATAGGTGAGCACGCCCATCATATGGTGGGCGACGTTGGATACGGTGGTGCCCTCCGGCCCGCCCGCGTACCCGCCCATCATCGGGCCGAAGCACATGCCTATGGCGCCGCCGATCCCGAGGACGGCCGTGACCTTGTTCAGCCTCGCGAAGTCGACCTTCATCGGGTCCATGCAACAGATCATGTATCCGTCCGACTGGCGCAGGCCGTACTTCGGGTGCAGGGCGCCAGCGAGCGCGATGTCCGACTCCGCGGTCGACAGGGTGTTCATGACCGGGATGCCCTGGCGGCCGACGCGGTTGCACGCCTCCCTGAACAGGACCGCGTTCCTCTGGGCCCCCAGGACCTCGAGCGGGGACGCGGGCCTTATCCTCATGCCGCCGACCCGCGTGAGCGCCGGGGTCGTGATGGCGTCCGTCTCCGGTATCTCGGCGTAGCCCTCGACCAGCGTCAGGAACGACCTGTCGCTGGAGCACGCCCCTCCACCGGCGCCCAGGAGGCACCATGGCGGGGACTTGTCCCCGACCCCCCTCGTCCTCATCAGCTTCCGGTCCATGCCCTCGCCGAACCAGAGCTCGCTCGGGGCGAACTGGAGGGCGTTCCTGACCTCCTTCTCCGTGTATGATATGACCCTGTTGGTGTTCGTGCAGTACGCGCCGACATCGACCACGAGGTCGAAGGCCGCCTTGAAGACGTCGTCCGCGAGGGACGGGTCGTCCGGGATGGGCGTCGCCGGGTCGAACTTGATGTCGTACTCCTTCACCTTCTCAGCGACCTTGCCGGCGAAGAGCCTCAGCTGGTAATCGGTCTCGCTCATCGGCTTGCCCTCGAGCGCCTTCCTCATCACATCCAGTATCTGGACCATCCGTGTCACCTCCCCTTCGCGAACTTGGTCGCGAGCCTGACCGCCGACACGGCATCCTTGCCCCAGCCGTCCGCACCTATCTCCTTTGCCCAGTCCTGCGTCGTCGGCCCCCCGCCGACCAGGAAGGCGCGCTTCCTCCTCTCGCCCGAGGCGCGGAGGTAGTCCACGATGTCCTTCTGCGAGCCTATGGTGCTCGACATCAGCGCGGATGCGCCTATGACCTTGGCCCCCTTCGACTTCGCCTCGTCCACGAACACCGAGGTCTTGACGTTCACGCCGAGGTCCACGACATCGAACCCGCCGGCCATGAGCAGGCTGGAGACGATGTTCTTCCCGATCTCGTGCACGTCGCCCTGGACGGTGCCGATGACGACCGTGGCCTTCGAGGTCTTCTGTCCCTTGGGGACCAGCGGCAGCAGCAGGTCGAGCGCGGACTTCATCGCGTCCCCCGCCAGCATCAGCTCGGGGAGATAGACCTCCATCCTCTCGAACTTCTCGCCGACCTGCTCGATGGCAGGCACAAGGCCCTTCTCAATTGCCTGCAAAGGGTCCACCTTGGCGTTGATGGCGGCCTTCGCAGCAGACACCGCGGCTGCTGAATCGTACTTCAATATCGAGTCCTGCAGCTGCTTCAATAGCTTGTCAGCGCTCACAGACACTTCCCTCCTGAAGACTGACCCCGATCCCCACGAACGGCGATAGTCCCCGGGGGTGCAATGGCCTAGGCGTTTAAGACCATATCCGGGAACGCTTAAGACACCCTCCCGCAGAATCCGAGCGCCGGGGAAGAAAAGTAAATCAACGAGTGATGGGTTGGACGTCCCGTGACCGCCGGGAGACCCGCGCACGGGAGCTTGGTCTTCGTCGGGCTCGGGCTCGACGACGAGAGAGGCATGACCCTGAGGGGGCTCGAGGAAGCGAAGGCCGCGGACGTCGTCTTCGCCGAGTTCTACACCTCGACGCTCAGGCAGGGCTCGATCTCCAGGCTCGAGAAGGCTCTGGGCAAGGAGATACGCGTCCTGTCCAGGCAGGAGGTCGAGGACGCGAGCGCCCTGCTCGAGGCGTGCAAGGACGGGAAGGTCGTCCTCCTGGTCGCCGGGGACCCGATGGCCGCGACCACGCATGTCGACCTGAGGATCAGGGCGCACGCGGCGGGGACGCGCACATCGGTCGTGCACGGCCCGTCAGTCTTCACGTCCGTCGCGGGCCTGCTGGGCCTCCAGCACTACAAGTTCGGCCGGACGACCACGCTGCCGTTCCCCCAGGAGGGGTACTCGCCCACGAGCCCGTACGATGTCGTTTGCGAGAACATCTCCAGGCGCCTCCATACGCTCGTGCTCCTGGACATAGACGCGGACCACTCGAGGTACATGACGGCCAACGAGGGGCTCCACCTGCTCATGGACTTGGAGGGGAGGGTCGGCAAGGGCGCGCTGACGAAGGACACCGTGGTCTGCGTGGTCGCGCGCGCGGGGTCCGACGACGCCGTCGTGAGGGCCGGGCGCATCGGGGACATCCTGGACGAGGACTTCGGGCCTCCGCTGCACTCGATAGTGGTCCCTGGCAAGCTCCACTTCATGGAGGAGGAGGCCCTGAGGGCCTTCGCCGGGCTCAGCTGACTTCCAGCGTCCACGAGGCCGAGCCGCCGATCATGTCGGAGTAGTCGTACGCGGCGTAGTCCTTCCACACGTCGAGATGGCCGGACACCATGCCCGTACCCCAGGCCTCGAGCGAGAGGGTCGCGGGACCGTCGGGGGCGACGACCGTGAAGGTCGCCTCGCGGCTACCCCCGGCGAGCATCGAGCCGATACAGACACGCGTCACTCCCAGGGGCTGCCCGTTCCCGTCCCGCACGATGAGCTGGATGGACACATCGGACGCCGGGAAGGTCGGGAACGGCCCGGTGCCGAACGGGCCCGCGCACGGATAGCGGACCGAGACGCCGACCGAGACCGTCTCTCCCGGAGCGGCCGTAGACGGGGCCGTTATGTCGACCTCCCACGGGACGACCATGACCGCGCCGTACATGAGTCCAGGCCATCCCCACTTGTCTGTCGTGCATGTCCAGGCCTGTATGAAGTCGTCATATGACATCTCCATGCCTGGGAAGTCCGAGTCCCAGGAGATGGGGTTCGACATCGGGTTCGTAGAGCCGACATAGCCGCTCGGCACCTTGAACTCCCTCGACCAGCCGTCGTTCACGATGAAGACATCCTTGAGCTCGTTGTAGCCGACGACCACCCTGTAGTGCGGGTCGTCGCTGTCAGGGTAGAAGTTCTGGAGGACCGCGACAGGATACCCCTGGGCGATGACCGACTTCAGCTCGTGCGTCCACTCGGTATCCGACGCGAAGAAGAACGCGGCGTACCCCACGTCGCGTACGGTGTACCCGGTGACGATGTACTCCGGCCATCTGTCCCCGGCCGTCGTGCTCAGGTCGCTGAAGTGGCCCGCCCGGACCATGTCAGGGAGAGGAGTGCCCCCCGCCCTGGCGGCGTTGTATATCTCCTTCTGGTCGATGAACTCCCCACAGTAATCGAATATCATCTGCAGTGCCGCCGGACCGCACCCCTTGGCGTCTATCTGCTGGTACAATGGCACGCCCTCGATCTTGTAGTCGGACGGGAGCGAAGTCGCCAGCGCCGAGCCCGGCACGAACGACAACAGGACCACGAACACGCACATCGAGAAGGCTACCTCGACGACCCTCCTACCTCTGGAGCTCAACACCGTCTCTTCCCCCCTACGCGCACCTCTGACGGCGCCCCAGCGAGGAACGCCAACGTGCAGAAGGAGAACGCGTCCCGGGACAATAACCCTTTTCTTGACGGGACGGGCCCAGCGCCGACAAGCGCAATATTCATCCCACCAGATGCGATGACGCTGTCCGTGGTCCACATGGATGTCTTGGACGCAATCAAGAACAGGAGATCGGTGAGGAAGTACTCCGCCGAAGCCGTCCCCGAGGACGCGCTCATGAGGGTCCTGGAAGCGGGAAGGATCGCACCGTCCGCGAACAACCTGCAGCCGTGGCATTTCGTCGTGGTGAGGGACCCGGGCACGAGGAAGAAGTTGACCGGGGGAAAGTACGCGAAGTTCCTCGAGGAGTGCCCTGTGGTGATAGCCGGCTGTGGCGACACGAAGAAGTCGCCCGAATGGCACGTGGTCGATGTCACGATCGCCCTTCAGAACATGGTCACGCAGGCGACCGCTGAGGGTCTGGGCACATGCTGGATAGGCAGCTTCGACGAGAAAGAGGTCAAGGACGCCCTCGGTGTCCCCGACGACTTCTCGGTGGTCGCGATGCTCACGCTCGGGCACTCGAAGGAGAAGGCGAGGGGCGAGCGGCGGACGAAGGCTATCGACGAGATCACTAGCAGGGACCGGTTCGCGAAGGGCTGACCGGCCGGTGTCTCGCCGGGACTGAGATAAGGAAGAGGAGAGACCCTCGGCGGTATTACCCGCGGATTCCCCTTGGGTACGCAAAGGCGCCGCGATAAAAAGTACTTTCTGGTGCAGCCTTAGAAACATCGCCTCATGCCCGGCGGCACAGGATGAGGGTCGCCCTTATCCTGTCGGCCAAGGTCGGGTCGGGGTACGACCCCACGAGCAACGAGGCGTTCGGGAGCCTCGCCTGGAGCTGGGAGACGATTCCATCCAGCTCCTTGTCCCAAGGGTCCGAGGCCGAATACACGGCTATCGCGCAGGTCGCCTCGGTCATCTCGAAGTCGAACCAGGGGGAGCTCATGGCCTCGGAGACGACCCGCTGGACCCGGTCGTCCCCCCTCGCGAGGCCCAGGCCGAATCTGCCCGCGCTCGCGTCCCCTATCATCCTCCTTAACCGACCGATGTCCGTCTTCGGCAGGGACGCGCACAAATCCAACACGGGGCGTGTCATGATGCCGTTCATGAGCTTGAACGCCCTGGACATCGGCATGTTCGGGGCGAGCGTGGACAGCTGGTCGTTCCCGAAGTCTATGCATAACGTGGACGACTCCCGCAGCTCCCTGAGCATCCTCGCCGCGAAATCGCGCCTCCGGGAGCTCTCGGCGGAGAACGGAGTGGCCGCGAGCACTATGTCCATGGCGCTCTTGCCCTGGGCCACGCACGAGAAGACCTTCGCGCCCAGGGAGCCGCTCACGCCCCCCAGGCCGCACATGAGGAACGCGAGGTCGGTGTTGTTGAACACGTCGAGGACCTCGTGGCCGGCCACGGATGGCAGGTGCTTCAGCAGCTCCTTGTCGGATGAGTATATCCCGACCAGGCGGTCCTGGCCTATCAACACGCGCCGGTCAGCGCCGGCCCTGTCCAGGTCGGTGCCTGATGTGGACACGGCGACCTTCGGGAAGGGCACGCCCTCGATCATGTTGCACCCCGCGCTCCCCAGGCCGAAGACCTTCACCCGGGCGCCCTGCCCGTCCGGGGGAGACACGAGCCTCACGACATCTGGCATCCGGGGCGACTATTAACGTACTCGAATTTAACCTTTGAGCGATAGCCGAGCCCGGCGGCAGGCATCCATGAGCCTGGTTCTGTGGTTCCATCAAAAGTCGGGTGGCAGGCCTTCTGACCACTTCGACAGTTGACTCGTCCCGTTCGGCTCCGGCCGTGCGCCCCTCTCGGGGTCGTAGAGGGCCATCATCACGTCATGCCGGGACGCGCCGGGGCTGAACCATAAGCCCCCTGCCGCCCTGTCGCGGGCGGCTGGTGGCGGCGGGCCAGCC
>JAUPMC010000127.1 GCA_030836605.1 Thermoplasmatota archaeon
GATGCAGCCCGTGGGGCATATCCTGACGCACTTCGGTTCCCCGCCGCAGAGGTCGCACGGCTCCCTGAGGAGTATGGGCTTCGCCCCGGGCCCGTTCGAGCCCGAGCCCTGTCCCTCGGCCTTGCCCTCGGGCCTGGCGACGACGAGCCCCTCGTGCTCGGTCTTCAGGACCAGGCCGAAGTAATCGGCCTTGTCCTCGACGTGCAGAATGATGCTCGAGCTCATCGGCGTGAGGACGGAGTCCCTGTTGAGGCTGCAGACCGTCTCGCACAGTCCGCACGCGACGCACTTCAGGGGCTCCAGGGCAAGCCGCAAGGCGCTCACCGGGGCCTAGACCACGTTCTCCGATATGTCGGTGGTCACGCGGTCGCAGTACACGCACCTGAGCGTTATGGGCTTCTTCGTCTCGACAACGAACTCCGGCTCCACAGGCTCGTTCTTGTTCGTGATGCACCCGGGGTTCGAGCACTTCATGATGCCCACGATCCTCTCCGGGACCGTGACCACGAACTTCTCGGCGACGTTGTAGTCCCTGATGATGTTGATCGTCGCGTCAGGGGATATGAGTGCGATCCTGTCGAGCTCCTTCGGGTCGAGCTCCCGGTCCTCTATCTTGACGATGTCCTTCCAGCCGGCCATCTTGCTCGGGACATGCATCAGGACGCTCACGGTCGAGTTGACGTCGTCCTTGACGCCCACGATCCTCAGCACCTTGAGCGCCATGCCCACCTGTATGTGGTCTATGACCGTGCCGTTCCTGATGGGCGTGACCTTGAACTCCTTCATTCGACCGCCCCCAGGACCATCGCGAGCAGGGCCATCCTGACCGGGACCCCGTTGAAGGCCTGCTCGAAGTACTTCGCGTGCGGGGTCTTGTCGACCTCCGGGGATATCTCGTTCACCCGCGGGAGCGGGTGCATGATCGTCAGGTCGCTCTTCGCGTCCTTGAGCAGCGCGGGGTCTATCGTGTATGCGCCCGCGACCTTCTGGTACTCCGCGGGGTCCGGGAACCGCTCCTTCTGTATGCGCGTGACGTAGAGCACGTCCGCGTCCTTGACCGCCTCCGCGAGGTCGCTGCTGCTCTTCGGCTTCGAGCCCATGGACTGGATGTGCTTCAGGTGCTCCTTGGGCATCTGGAGGGTCGGGGGCGCGACGAATGTGAGCTGCGCGCCGAACATCGCGAGGGCCTCGGAGAGCGAGTGCACGGTCCTGCCGTACTTGAGGTCCCCGACGATGACGACGTGGTTGCCGCCGATCTTGCCCTTGGACTTGCGGATCGTGAAGAGGTCGAGCATGGTCTGGGTCGGATGCTGGCCCGCGCCGTCGCCGGCGTTGAGCACCGGCTTCGAGGCGAAGTGCCCCGCGAGCCTCGCGGCGCCCTCCTGCGGGTGCCTCAGGACTATGACGTCGCAGTAGGCGTCCACCATCCTGATTGTGTCCGCCAGGGTCTCGCCCTTCGCGACCGACGAGCCCTTGGGCTCGTCGAACCCGAGCGTCCTGCCCCCGAGACGGGCCATGGCCGCGTCGAACGACAGCCTGGTCCTCGTGGATGGCTCGTAGAACAGAGAGCCGAGCACCTTGCCATCGAGGAGCTTGCTCTTCTCATCCCCCCTAGCGACCGGAAGCATCCCCTCGGCGACGTCGAGGACGTGCTCGATCTGCTCCCGTGAAAAGTCCCGGATGGAGACGATGTCCATCCCCCTGAAGCCTTCTGACATCGTCCACCAAATCGGTTGGCGGCTTATAAGGTTTAAGGGCTTAAACCAGGTCGAAGTCGTCTATCGCGCCGCGCATGTTCTCGAACCAGTCGTCGGCGCACCTCCTGAGGCGCTCCTTCAGCTGCGCGGGCGGGACCGCCGTATACACGTGATAATACCCGCCCCTCTCGATCGTCTTGGTCTCCCTGAACGCGAGCCCCGACGTGACGAGCCTCTGCAGCGCGCGGTAGACCGTGCTCCTGTCCTTCTTGAGGGAAGGGGCGAGGTCGTCCGCCTTCAACGGGCCCTGCTTCGCGAGCCTCTTGTATATGAGGAGTTCGAAATCCGACAGGCCGTAGACGCACTTGACGATGTCCCTGCAAGTGGCCTGGCCGGAGAGTATCTTCTGTGGCTCGACCATGTTGCACGGTATTGCCATTTTTATACTTAACCGTTATGCCGTCCGGCCGCGCCAGGGGCAGGCGGGGAGAACGTGAAAATGTTTATTAATCAACAGTGTAATCGGGTTTGCACGGTAATGACAATACCGTAGGAGTGATTGGCGTGGAGAAGGACGCGACGCTCGACGCGAAGGGCCTGATGTGCCCTATGCCGATAGTGCAGCTGGCGAAGAAGGTGAAGGAGCTCAAGTCAGGGCAGGTACTGGAGCTCATCGCGGACGACGTGGGGGCGAAGGACGATGTGCCGGCCTGGTGCCACAG
Organism: Thermoplasmatota archaeon; assembly: GCA_030836605.1. Classification (GTDB taxonomy): domain Archaea; phylum Thermoplasmatota; class Thermoplasmata; order UBA10834; family UBA10834; genus UBA9653. The sequence continues at coordinate 2,420 of JAUPMC010000127.1, forward strand.
GACAGGGCATCAGCTGGTGGGTCAGGAAGAGGAAGGCAAGGTCTTCAGATTCTATATCAGGATGAAGTGAGAGGTGAAAGAGATGGCAGACAGATTCTGTATGGTAGTGAGCGAGGGCAGCTTCGACAAGGCCATGATGCCGCTGATCATGGGCAACACGGCCGCGAGCATGGGCATGGAGGTGCACGTCTTCTACACCTTCTTCGGCCTGAAGCTGCTCAAGAAGGGAGTGAAACCGAAGTTGCCTGGGCTGTGGAGGATCGGGACGGGGATGATGATCAAGAAGATGATGAAGCTCAACGTGCCAGGCTACGAGGAGATGCTGAAGCAGGCCAAGGAGCTCGGCGTCAACTTCTACGCGTGCAGCACGTCGATGAGCCTCATGGGCGTCAAGCAGGAGGACCTCATCGACGGGACCAAGGTCCTCGGCGCGTCGAAGTTCCTGGACCTCGCGGCGGACTCGAAGGTCACGCTGTTCATAGGCTGAAGATGGTACCATGAGGACGGCATTCGTTGTCATAAGGTCCCCGCAGGAGCTGGACCCCACGCACATGATGCACAGGGTCGCCCACAGGGACGAGGCGAGCGCGATCCTGTTCGAGGACGCGGTCTACAACGCGCTGCAGGCCGCCCCCGCGGAGCGCATGGCGAAAGCCGCGCACGATGTCCTCGTTGCGGCGGACGACCTCGAGGCGAGGGGTTTCTCCCAGAAGGACCTCAGGGTCGGGAGGGCCGTGCCCTACGACGAGATAGTCGAATGCATCATGGAGAGGACGGAGAGAACCGTCACGGTGTGAGGTGTCACGATGGCGAAGACGCTCACGATACTCTGGAGGTCCGGCTCGATGATGGCCATGGACGCCAATGTTGCGTCCAAGCTGGCGGCCGCGGCTAGGGCGAAGGGCTACGAAGTGCGCATGTTCGGGTACGGCGAGGGGGTCACGGCCGTGAAGAAGGGCCAGAACCCGAAGCGGTTCCCGAACGTGGGGAACGAACTGGAGGCGCTGGGCAGGGACGGCGTCGAGCAGGCGATATGCGAGACCTGCTACGCGGCCCGCGGCTTCGAGCGCGGAG
>JAUPMC010000128.1 GCA_030836605.1 Thermoplasmatota archaeon
CCGGGACAGGCGCTTCTTGACGAGCGCGCTCGTCTCCGGCTCCTCGTGCGGCAGCAGGACGGGGTTCCTTCCGACGAGCGTGACCTTCGTGCCTATGGCCGAGAAGAAGTGGGCGAACTCGCACCCGATGTAGCCCCCGCCGAGGATGACTATGCTCCTGGGCTGCTCCTCGATGTCGAACACGGTCCTGTAGGTGAGGTACTTGGCCTTGTCCAGGCCTGGTATGTTCGGCACGGCCGCCCGGGCGCCGGACGCGATGACTATCTTGGGGGCCCGGATGGTCTCCTTGCCGACCTGCAGGGTGTAGTCGGACACGAAGCTGCCTGTGACGGGGTACAGGTCCAAGCCGTGCGCGTGCTTCGCGCCCTCCTCCATCTCGTGCCTGCCGTTGAGGACTATGTCCCACATGCGCTTCTTGACGAGCTTGTAGTCGACCCCCGCGAGGTCGAGCCTGACGCCTATGGACGCCGCCGCCTCAGCCTCGCGTATGACATCTGCGACATGGATGAGGACCTTGGACGGTATGCAACCCCTGTTCAGGCATGTCCCCCCGAGCGGGCCCTCCTCGACGACCGCGACCCTCTCGCCCCTCTGGAGCGGCAGGTCCACGATGTTCATGCCCGCGCCCGACCCGATGACGATCAGCCCGTACTCCTTCATCTCGATCCCCGTCCCTGAATCGGGTCCGGGGGCAATAAACTTCAGGCGAACACACCCCGCGGTCAGGCGCAGCCATTGAATAATCGGTGAGACGCTATACGGGCGGTGGTCAAATGGGCAGGCTCGAGCTACCGTTACCGAAGCTGGGCAGAGGGACCCAGTTCCTGGACTCGTCGGCCGAGAGGATGCGGGACATGATCAGGTCGAAGGTCCCGGAGGAGTACCGCGCGTCTATAGTCGTCCGGCCGTTCAAGAGGAGGGGCTCGTCCGGCCTGTCGGTCGAGTACGACGACGCAGCCGAGCGGTTCGTCCTGGCTGCGCTGGAGCAGCCTGAGGGATAGGCCGGCCCGTCAGACCTTCTTCTTGTGGACGGGGCACGCGTATCCCAGCTTGCAGTACCTGCACTTCTCCTCCTTGACGGGGGCTATGGCCTTCCTGAGCCGGCCGTACTTGCGCCTCGGCAGGGTATCCCGGCCCCGAGAACGGCTCGACCGTACAAATAACCCTGTGCCGAGGGGCTCAGTCCGCCTTCGGCAGCAGGATGTTGAACACGCAACCCTTGGACGGGTCCCTCGGGACGATGTCCGAGACCCACATCTTTCCGCCGTACCGCTCGACTATGCTCTTCGCGGCCGCGAGGCCTATCCCGAAGCCCCCGGCCAGCTCCGACCGGGACTTCTTGGTCATCATCAGGACCTCCGCCTTGAGCGGGTCGGGGATGGACCGGTCAGGGTCCGCGACCTTGACCCACCACTGATGCCTCCCGGCATCCTTCTTGACCTCCGCGGTCACGGACAGGCTCGCCCCCTGCTTCCTCGCGGAGCGCGCGGCCGCGGCGAAGAGGTTCATGAAGGCGTCCTTGAGCATCGGGTCCGCGTTCACTAGCGCCGGCCCCTCGGGTATCTCGACGGAGACCTCCAGGGTCCTCCCGGGGGACCGGGTCCTGGCCTCCGAGACCGCGCCCGCGAGCACCTGGCGCAGGTCCGCCCTGCCGGGCCTCTGGTAGCCGCTCTCCCTCAGCCTCGCGAGCGTCCGGACCGTGTCGACGAGGAACATGATGTTGTCCACCTGGGAGTATGTCCTGTCGACCGCCTGGACGGCCTCGGGCGGGAGCCCCTCCATGCGCCTCAGCCCCTCGACATACGCCATGACAGGGGTGGTGTAGTTCGCGATGTCGTGCGTGAGCAGGTCCATGTGGAGCTGCATCTGGTCCCTCGTGCTCGACACCTCGCTCAGGAGCTTCGCGTTCTCCATCGCGACCGCGGCGTGGTTCGCGAACATGGTGGCGACCTCGAGGTCCTCGTTCGAGAAGGTGTCCGGCGGGTACTTGAGCAGCTCGATGACCCCGAGGACGTCCTTCCTGCCCAGGATGGGCACGGCGAGCATGCGCGAGTGCGTGGCCGGTGTGCCCGGTATGTAGGACCCCCGGCCGTCCGCCTCCGTGTCGAGTATGATCTCCGCCCTCTTGGTCCGGGCGACATGCCCGACATAGCCCTCCTCCGGGGGGAAGTCCCTGTCCCCCATGACCTCGGAGGCGTACGGGCCTGTCGCGTAGACCGGGTTGCCGACCTTGCGGCTCCAGTCGAAGGCGTAGAACGCGAGCTCGTTGCACGGGATGAGCTCGACCATCTTCTCCGAGATGATCCTGTACATCTCCGAGCTCTCTATCTCCTTCTGGAGGCTCGCGGCGGTCTCTATCAGGGCGCTCTGCGCCCTGGAGCGTATGCTGAGCTTCTCGAACAGCTCCACGTTCTCCATGATCCTGACGATGTTCGCGCCGAAGTCCTCGGCGATGCTGACCTCGTCCGGCGTGAAAGGGGTCGGGCCGGACGTGTCCCCTATGAACAGTATGCCGAGGACGGAGTCGGGCCTCAGCAGGGGCACGGCTATGCAGTGGTCGAAGGCCATCTGCCCCAGTATCTTCCGCTTCTGCCCGAGGGACCACACGGAGGACACGCATGTCCTGGGCTCGCGCTCCTTGATCGCCTCGGCCGCGAGCGGGAAGGAGGTGACGAACATCCTCGCGTCCTTGGATATGGCGACCCCTTTCGCCGAACAGCCGACGCACATGAGCTCCTCTGAGTCCTTGAGGTACCTGAAGACCGCCACGAAGTCGGCGTCGAAGTAGTCCATGGCGTTCCTGCAGAACCTAGCGAACGAGTGCTCCAGGTTCGACCTGTCCCCGGGGGCGCACGAGAGGCAGGTGACGAGCATGGACTGCATCTGCATGTGCTCCTCCATCAGGAGGGCTATCTCGTCGCAGCCCACGTCGACCACGAAGGACGCGACCCTGCGGGCGCCCGAGGTGTTCGCGTCCGGGATCTTCTCCTGGACGAGGTCCACGAGTATGCGTCTGAGGAGGAGCTGGTTCCCGAGCATGCTGCTGAGGTTGAGGGCCCGGTGGTGCTCGGAGCGTATGTTGCTCCTGAGGACCTCGCGGGCCTTGACGGACTCGGGGTCATCTATGTGGTCCAGGAGCGCGAGCAGGTAGGCCCTGAGCCTCTCCGCCCTGACCTGGGGGGCCGCGACGCTCTCGGACACCCGCGCGAAGGGCACCTTGCTGACCTCGGCAGCCCAGTCGGCGACGATGCGCTTCGTCTCGTCCCTGATGAGCTTCAGGACCTTGGCGTCCGTTGGCCCGTCCGTGAACGGTCCGAGGGGTCGGCGTGATACCATGACAACTCCGTCCGGGTCCGAGCGCCCGGAGTGGCTGGAATATGCCCTTGCGGCTTAAAATCGCTTCGCTTTGGATTCCGGCAATCTGGTCGCACGAGGGCTCTCGAGAGGGCCCCCTCCAGGCGACGGGGAGGGGCCCCGGACAATGGTAGCCTTTAGGTCGCATACGCTTATATTTCGGCACCCGATAGCGCCTTCCCGGAGTTGTGTCACAATGGCAACCCAACACGCTTCGGTGAAGACCCTTCTCCTCACGGGGAAGCAGGTCAAGAAGCTCCTTGACATGAAGGATGTGCTCGGCGCGGTCGAGAACGCCTTCAAGCACAAGGGGCTCGGCAAGGTACAGATGCCCCCAAAGGTCTACCTTTTCTATGAGAAGTTCGACGGGGACCTGCGGACGATGCCCTCGTACGTCGAGGACATGGACGTGTCGGCGGTCAAGATCGTCAACGTCCACCCGCAGAACGCGAAGAACTACGGCATGAGGACCGTCATGGCGACCCTGGTCCTCATCAACCCGCACACGGGCGCGCCCCTCGCGGTGATGGACGCGACCCACGTGACGGACATGAGGACCGGCGGGGCGAGCGCGATCGCGTCGAAATACCTCGCGAGGCCCAACCCGAAGGTGCTCGGGATCATAGGCGCGGGGAACCAGGCGAGGACGCAGCTGCTGGCGCTCCTGACGCAGTTCGGGAGGTTCGACGAGGTCAAGGTGTACGACCTGTACCCCGAGAAGGCCAAGGCCCTCGTGCGGGAGTTCAGGAGGCACTACAAGGACAGGGTCGGCAAGTTCGCCGTCGCCAAGGACGCGAAGGCGGCCGTGGTCGACTCCGACATCGTGGTCACATGCACGTCCTCCAGGGGCCCCATCGTCATGGACGAGTGGGTCAAGGACGGCACGCACATCAACTGCATAGGCGCGGACGCCCCGGGCAAGCAGGAGATGGACCCGAAGGTGCTCAAGAGGGCCCGCCTGGTCATAGACGACTGGGAGCAGGCGAGCCACTCGGGCGAGATCAACGTGCCCCTGTCGAAGGGCGAGCTCACGAAGGCGGACGTCAACGCCGAGATAGGCGAGGTCGTCGCCGGGCTGAAGCCGGGCAGGGAGGACGACAAGCAGGTGACCGTGTTCTGCTCGACCGGGCTCGCGGTCCAGGACGCCCTCACCGCGAAGATCGCGTACGACCACGCCGTCGAGCAGAAGGTCGGCAGGTCGATGCAGATCGTCCTCTGAGCGCGGGGATCATCCCAAACCCTTCCAAACCCCCATCTCTTTTGAGCCCCTTGTCCGAGTTAGCGCCGTTTCGGCAACGGTTAAGAGCACAAATCGCGATACGACGCGGGGGCGTGTGAGCGTGCTCGGGGCGTTTTTTCAGAGGGGACTCATGGCCACCAAGTGACATCGAAAGGGGGAACAAAGTTGAGAAGGGGATTAGTTGGGATAGCCGCAGCCCTGGTAGTTGCGATGCCGTCGCTCTTCCTGGCTGCGCCTGCTAGCGCGGAGACCGTGCCGGACATGTGGACCGTGATGGTGTACATGGACGGGGACAACAACCTCGAGGCCGCCACGGTGACGGACCTCGGGGAGATGATGGTGGCCGGCTCGACGGCCGACGTGAACATCGTGGTCCTCGTGGACACCCTCGAGGGACCGGCGGACCTGGTGTACGTGAACCAGGGGAGCACGACGACCATAGCGGCGTGGGGTGAGGTCAACATGGGCGACCCAGCCACACTGCAGTCGTTCATCTCCCAGGCCGCGGCGCTGTACCCGGCGGAGAACTACGTGCTCGACTTCTGGAACCACGGGGGAGGCATCATGGGCGTCTGCTGGGACGACACGTCCAGCTCCGACAAGCTCACGATGCCCGAGCTGAGGTCCGCGGTCGTCGGCGCGGGCGTCGTCATGGACGTCATCATGTTCGACGCGTGCGACATGGCCCAGGCCGAGATAGCGCACCAGTTCGTCGGGTACGCGGACTACATGGTCTTCAGCCAGGAGACGATGTGGGGACAAGGGTTCCCGTACGACACCATCCTGACCAGGCTGGTCGCGACGCCGACCATGACCGACAGGGACTACGCGATCGTGGTGGGCGAGGAGTTCGTGGTGTTCTACGACGCCCTCGGCTGGAACCTGTGCACCATCAGCGTGTACGACATGTCCTACCTGACGGCGGTCTCCGGGTCTGTCGGGACCTTCGCGAGCGGGATGAAGGCCACCATGAGCACGACCTACAAGACCTACAAGGCCTGCAGGCTCGGGGCCGAGGAGGCCGCGGGCGCGGTGGACCTGATGGGCTTCGCGCAGCTCGTGTCCGCGAACACGAAGGTCAGCACGTCCGTGAGGAGCGCGGCGGCGGCGGTTGTCAGCGCGGTGGACATGGCCATCATCTACGAGTGGCACACGAGTGACTGCGACGGGATGAACGGCCTGGGGATATGGTTCCCCGTGAGCTCCGTGTCATACTACTGGAGCCCCACGATGGAGACCATGTACCGGTCGATGCCGTTCGA
>JAUPMC010000129.1 GCA_030836605.1 Thermoplasmatota archaeon
ACGTGCCGAAGGTCAACGCGTACATGACCAGGCGGCTCTTGGAGTTGCAGAAGCGCTTCCAGATCATAGGCGACGTCAGGGGCATGGGCGCGATGATGGCGGTGGAGCTAGTCAGCGACCCGAAGTCGAAGACGCCCGCGGTGAGCGAGACGAAGGCCGTCAAGGCCGTTGCGCTGAAGAAGGGGCTGTTGCTCCTCACATGCGGCACCTACGACAACGTCATCAGGATGCACCCATCGATGATCATGCCGCCCGAGACACTCGAGCAGGCCATGGACATCCTGGAGGCGAGCTTCGCCGAGGCCGTCAAGAAGTAGGCCCCGGAGGCCCCGCAAACCACTTTCAAACCCTTGTTCCTGTTCTAACGCACCCCGCGCGCCTAGCCGTGGTTAGCCCCCCGGATGAGCGAAACCATAAAATACACTTTCATTAATTCAAGTATACTTTAAGAGGAGGCGCAAGAAATGTCATCAAGAGGAATGAGCAAGACCTCGAAGACGGTATGGACCGTCCTCGTAGTGGCACTGACGGCCGTCGCGGCGTTCACGGGCGGGTACTTCGTAGGCGCGATGGTTGCGGATACTGGCGAAGGCTTCACGGTCGTCGACGACTACGGGAGGGCAGTGACCCTCGAGGCCATACCCGAGAGGATAGTCTCCATAGCGCCCTCGCCGACCGAGATATTGTTCGCCATCGGCGCGGGCCCGCAGGTCGTCGGTGTGGACAACTACAGCGACTACCCCGAGGAGACCCTTTCCCTGACCAAGGTCGGGGACTACACGCTCAACCTCGAGACGATCGCATCGCTCCAGCCAGACCTGATCGTCGGGGGCGACCTCGTCCCGCTCGCGCAGCTGGAACAGCTGGAGTCCCAGGGCATCCCGTATGTGCTCCTGGCCGACAGGACGCTCGAGGACGTCCTCAAGACGGTCAGGCTCGCAGGGGTGATCACGGGACACGTCGCCGAGGCCGACGAGGTCGCGGACGCGCTCTCGGAGAGGATAGAGGCGGTCAAGGCGAAGACGTTGGACCCCAGCGTCGTGAAGCCCCGGGTGTACATCGAGTACGACGAGTTCATGGGCCTCTGGACATACGGTCCAGGGTCGTTCGGGGACGACTTGATAACCGCGGCGGGCGGCGTGAACATCGCCCACAACACCAGCTCTGAGTATCCAATGGTCGAGAGCGAGTTCGTCATCGCGCAGAACCCCGAGGTCATCGTGTACACGACCGGCCCGTGGTCGACGCTCACCGAGGACACATACATCGACCGGCCTGGCTGGGACGTCATCGACGCGGTCTTAACTGGCAACATCCACGGTATGGACGCGAACCTCATCAGCAGGTACGGGCCCAGGATCGTCGACTGTCTCGAGCTGCTCGCGGAGATAATTCACCCTGAGCTGTATCCGTGAGCCGGGAGCACCCGATGTCCCCCCGAAAGGATGAGGCCGAGCCCGCGGGAGTAGACTTCCCGAAGCTGATGAGACGGAGGTTCGTCTGGCTGGTCACCCTAGCAGTGGGCCTGCTCGCATCAGTGATAGTGGCAGTCCTCGTCGGGACCCTCGGGCCCATAGGGCCCGGCATCCCGGAGTACATAACGTTCAGCGAGGCCTTAGGGGCGATATTCGGCTTGGAGGGGGACTGGCCCGCGTACTACTCCAACATATTCTGGGATGTGCGGATCCCGAGGGTGCTGCTCGCGGCCGCCGTCGGAGCCGCCCTGGCATGCGCCGGGACCGCCATGCAGGCCGTCTTCAGGAACCCGATGGCCGACCCGTACATCGTCGGCGTGTCGTCCGGGGCATCGGTCGGCGCCGTCGTCGCAGGTTTGTCCGGGTTCGCCACGGTCGCGGTCCTGGGGGCCCTCATCACCCCGGCGCTCGCCTTCACGACCGCGCTCTTGACCGTGTTCGTGGTCTATTACCTGGGCGTAGTCGGAGGCAAGGTCTACGTCAACACGCTCCTGCTGTCCGGCGTGGCCGTCGCCGCGTTCCTGGGCGCCGTTGTCTCGGTGTTGATATATTTCTCCGGGCAACAGTATCACAGGATAATTTTCTGGCTTCTGGGGAGCCTCTCGTTGGCCTCTTGGTCCGCGGTCGCGGTCGTCGCGATCGCCGCGGCCATCGGGATCGTCCTGGTGTTCATCTCGAGCAGGGACATGAACGCCCTGCTCCTAGGCGAGGAGACCGCCCACAACCTCGGCGTCGACCCGGAGGGTCTGAAGACCCTCATGCTGGTCGTGGCCGCGGTGATGACCGCGGCCGCGGTCGCGTTCACGGGCGTGATCGGATTCGTCGGGCTGATAATCCCACACATGGTGCGGCTCGTGGTAGGGGCGGACCACAGGGTGCTGGTCCCGGCCGCGACCCTGTCAGGGGCGATATTCCTGATCTGGACCGATACCATCGCGAGGACCGTGATAGCCCCGATGGAGCTCCCGGTCGGAATCATAACGGCGCTCTGCGGTGGTCCGTTCTTCCTGTACCTGCTCCGGAGGAACCGGCTGGCGGGTGAGGTCTGATGAGGCTCGACGTCAGGGCCCTCTCATATTCCTTCGGGGACAAGAAGGTCCTCAAAGGGGTCTCATTCGAAGTCAGGCCGGGGGAGTTCATGGGCCTGATGGGCCCCAACGGGTCGGGGAAGACGACGTTGCTCCGCTGCGTGATGAACTACCTGACCCCCCCGGAGGACGCGATATCCATCGACGGGGCCGAGATACGGTCCATCCCACCGGAGACACTGGCGCGCACCTTCGCGGTCGTGCCCCAGAGTTCCTCGACCGACTTCACATTCTCGGCGTACGACATCGTCATGATGGGACGGTTGCCTCACAGGAAGAACAGGTTCGCGGGCCCATCGAGGGCTGATGCTGACGCCGTCAGGGGCGCGATGGATAGGACGGGCACTTGGGCGCTCGCGAGCAGGCCGTTCTTCGCGCTCAGCGGAGGGGAGAGGCAGAGGGTCATCATAGCGAGGGCCGTCGCGCAACACCCGGAGGCCCTCCTGCTGGACGAGCCCACCGTCTACCTGGACATCAACGGCCAACTCGAGGTGATGGACTTGATCAAGAGCCTGAACCGGGAGGAGGGCATCACGGTCATCTCGGTCCTGCACGACGTGAACATGGCCGCCCGGTACTGCGACAGGATAGCCCTGCTGAGCAACGGGCGGCTCGAGGCCATGGGTCCCCCGGCCGAGGTCCTCACCCCAGGGGTGATACAGAGCGTGTACGGCGTCGAGGTCGCCGTGAGGAGGGACCCGTTCACGAACGCTGTCTATGTCATGCCGCGCTCCACGGCCACGCCCGCGCCCAGGCACGGGCGGCGCGTGCATGTCCTATGCGGGGGAGGGGTGGGCGGCCCGATCATGAAGGCGCTCCTCGACGCCGGTTACGGCGTGTCCACTGGGGTCCTGAACGTCCTAGACTCAGATTTCGAGAACGCGAAGGACCTGCACATCCCCACGGTCCCGGAAGCACCGTTCGCGGTCGTGGGCGACGCCGCCCATGAAGAGAACCTGAGGCTCGTCCGGGAGAGCGAGGCCGTCGTGGTCGGCCCGTTCCCGGTCGGCCCTGGCAACTTCAGGAACCTCGAGGCCGCCGAGCACGCCCTGAGGTCCGGGAAGAGGGTGATCGTGATCGCCCCGGCAGGCCTCTCGGCAATCGACTTCGTGGGCGGGAAGGCGTCGGCGGCCATCAAGGGTTTGATTAGCTCGGGGGCGATTGAGGTGAAGAACCTCGGAGAGGCGCTTGAGCGCCTCCAGGGGACCGGCGGGTGACTCGGGTGAAGGAGATTCCGCTCAGAGACCTCAAGCGCAATACGGAGATGCTCATCCTGGTGGAGCTGATACGGGCGCCATCCATAAGGCTGAAGGATGTCGGGGACAGGCTCGGCATCACAGTCCAGGCCGTAAGCCAGTACACTGGCCTCATGCGCAAGGAGGGCCTGCTGAGGGACCGGAACGGCCAACTGAGGCCCACCAAGAAAGGCATGCAGGTCCTGCAGGAGCACTTCTCGCGCATCAAGCAGGACGTCGACGAGATCCTCAGGAGCATCAGTGTCGTCGACAAGTGTGTCGCTGTCGCGGGCGGGAAGCTGAGGAAGGGCGCGTCCGTCGGCCTCGTGATGGAGGACGGGATGATGATGGCGTTCGACGATGTCAAGAGCTCGTCCACCGGGGTCGCCCTCGAGGACGCCGAGGAGGGGGACGACGTCCTCGTGGGCGGCTTGGAGGGCATCTTGGACATGGAGCTCGGCAGGCTCTTCGTCCTGGAGGCCCCGTCGGAGCTCGACGGGGGCTCGAAGGCCGCGAACATCGAGCAGGCGAGGCAGAGGATAGAGGACTTCTCGCCGGGCCTGCTCGCGGCGGGGGACACGGTGGGCGCGGCCCTTTTGATGAAGGCGAGCGGGGAGATGGTGACCCTGCACGCGCCAGTCGAGTCGGCCATGAGCGCCTTGAGCAAAGGGGTGGATGTCGTGTTCTGCGGGACCAGGGAGTCCGCCGAGGTCATGGTCGACGCCGTGACGAAGCTGAAGGCGGAGACGGGTTACGACATCAAGTGGCGCTCGTTCAAGCTATGACCCCCGGGTGGTAGTGATAAATCCCGCGAGGTCGATTCCTCCCCGGTGATACGTTGGAAGTGGTGGAGGCCATCAACCTCAGGAGGGCCAGGCGCGTCTTCTCTGAGCGAAGGGTCGAGCATGGCGAGATCATGGAACTGGCTGAGGCCGCGCGCCTGTCCGCGTCATGCTTCAACAACCAGCCATGGAGGCTCGTGTTCTGCGCGGACAAGGCTTCCCTGGACTCCGTCAAGGCCGTCCTGTCGAGGGGGAACGCGTGGGCCACCCGGGCGCAGTTGATAGCCGTCGTCGCCGCGAGGCCTCCGGACGACTGCCAGCTCAGCGACCATAGGGACTACTTCCTGTTCGATTGCGGGCTCGCCATAGGGCAGATGGAGTTGAGGGCGACCGAACTCGGGCTCATCTCGCACCCAATCGCGGGGTACGACCCCGTCAAGGTCAAGGCCGCGCTTAGAATCCCCGAGGAGTACACGGTGATCACTCTCGTGATATGCGGCTACCCGGGGACTGATGACACCCTCCTCTCGGACAAGCAGAAGGAGGCCGAGAAGCAGCGGCCAGATAGGAAGCCGCTGGGAGAGAATGTCTTCCTCGACGGGTGGGGCGAGCAGCGTTCTTGACCCAGGCAAGGCATATATCCCGCCTGGAGCCATCGGGAGCCCGGAAGGAGTTTGTCCAGATGATGCGGCTCTACGTGGCTGAAGGAGGCGCCCTCAGGAAGGTCGACAAGGCCGAGATGAGGGACGTCCTATGGATAGACCTGGTCGCGCCTTCCCCGGAGGAGGTCGAGCGGCTCCACAAGGAGTTCGAGATAGACCTCCAGGACATCGCGGACTGTCTTGACCCGAACGAGCGGTCGAGGCTGGAGGTCGAGGAGAAGTACGACATGCTCGTCCTGCGTAGCCTCCTGACGGACGAGCGCTCGCCCGAGCGTATCCAGACGATGCCGATAGGCATCATGGCGACGCCGAGGCAGGTCATAACCGTGCGGATCGGCGCCGCGTTCGAGGCCGAGGACCTGTGCTCCGACCTGAAGAGGAAGCCGAGGCTCGAGACGAAGGAGGACCTGTTCCTCGCCATAGTCAGGCGGGTCCACAGGGACATCGAGAGGACCCTCAGGCCCATGGAGCGCAAGATAGGCGCGATACAGGAGACAATCCTTCACGCGAAGAGCGCCGAGGTCGCCCACAGCGCGTTCGCGCTCAGCAACGGGCTCATCCTGCTCAACACGGGCCTGCTGTCCAACCTGAACGCGATATCCCTCCTCGCTCGAGCGCGCCAGCTGCAGATGACGAAGGACCAGCTCGACCTGGCCGAGGACATCGAGAACGACGTGGCGCAGCTGTACGAGATGACCACGATCTACAGGGAGATCACATCGAACATCCTGAACGCCTACGAGACGGCCGTCTCGAACAACCTGTCTTTCATAATGAAGACCCTGACGACCATCAGCCTCATCCTGATATTGCCAACGCTCATCGCGAGCTTGTACGGCATGAACGTGGCCCTTCCGTACCAGCACGACCCGGACGCCTTCTGGTTCGTCATCGGCATCTCCGCGGTGTGCGTCGCCGGCCTGTGGGTCACGTTCAGGCTGAAGAAGATATTGTGACGCTCCGGCGCGCACTTCCGACACGTCCCGCCGAGCCAATCCATGTGTCGCCAGCGCACCTATATAACAATGGTACGACGTATCGAGAAACTGAAGAGCCATGGTGTTCGCGATCGACACAGTGCTCGGACTGCTGCTAGGTGTGTCAGCTTTCCTGCTCGTGCTCTCCCTGGCGTCCTACCGGAGGAGCGGCGTGTGCTCGATGCGCCTGCTCTCGGAGGGGCTGTTCATACACGTCGCGTTCACGTCCTTGATCATCTGCGCGGGATACGCCACGGACTGGCTCGCCGAGGTCGACGGGACGCTCATGGTCGTCGTCGACGCCGTGGTCCTGTTGGCCGTGATAGCCCTCGCGCGCTTCGGAGGTACGCATGGCGCCCGACCCTCTTGAGCTCGAGAGCCGGAAGAGGATATACGAGTGCGTCAGGAACAGCCCTGGCGTCCACTTCCGCGAGATCCAGAGGCGGACGAGCCTGCCGATAGGCGTGCTCGAGTACAACCTGAACTACCTGGTCGACAGGTCGTTGCTCAGCGTGGACAAGCAGGAGAGCTTCTCGAGGTATTTCCCGTGCGGCCAGATAACGGCGGAGAAGCAACGGATGCTATCGGCCCTCAGGCAGGAGATACCCCGCGGCATCATCCTCTACCTGTTGCGGCACCCGTCGGCCACCCACGGCGAGCTCCTGACCAACTTCACGATATCAGGCGGGACACTCTCGTACCACATCAAGAAGCTGGTGACGAGGGGTGTCCTGAGACTGGAGAAGGTCGGGCGCGAGTCCCGGCTCACGGTCATAGACCCGGACAAGGTCGCTGACCTGCTCATAATCTACAGGCGGACGTTCCTCGACAAGCTGGTGGACGACTTCGTCGCCGCGTATGTCGAGAACAGTGGTAGGACCGTCGCGCTGGAGCCGCCGCCGGAACCGTCAGAAGACAGCGAAGAGGAGTGAGCCGTCCTCACTTGCCCCGGTAGTACCTGTTCTTCTCAAGGACGACCGTCTCGCTCTGGTCCTGCGAAGCGGATCTCCTAATGGCGACCGCCACCCCGGTGCCGCCCGCCACGACGGCCCCGACCAGGATGCCCAGAGCCGTGGACATGGCCGACGAGCCTATGATGCTCCCGTCAGGGAGTTCGATTATCCCGCCGCGCGAGGCTGTGAACACGCCCAGGCTGGGGTCGTGCGTGATCTGCGCGGTCTCCGGGGTGATGGGGGCGGATATGTACACCTTCAGCGCCTCGCCGTCGGTCCTGTAGTATGTCAACAGGTCCTCGAAGGTGTCGCCAGCGGTCAGGTTGTGGGCCATGCACCCGGAGGCCCACGAGAAGAAGCTGGACTCATCGGTGTCGTTGAACGCGAACAACTGCTTCAGCTTGTCCCTGTGCTGGAACGAGTGCATGATGAGTTCGTCGTCCTCCGTCGTCTCGTTCTCGTACGGGTCGCTTATGCTGACCTCGTCGCTCTGGAACCCTTCGAAGATGTACTGCTCATCCATGGCCGTCGGGGTGAAGTTGCCGAAGTCCATCATCATCAGGCCTATGTCCAGGGCCAGATGGTCGGCGTCTATGGGTATGTTCATGTCGATCGTGATGTCGAACTTCAGCTCGGTCGACCCGTTCACTGGGTAAAGCCCCTCGTCTATCGCCCCGTCGAAGGTCGACGAGAAGTTGGACGAGGATATGATGAAGTCGACTGTGACCGCGGCCCAACCCTCGATGATCTCTATCCCCGGTGTGCCTGGGTCAGGGTTGCCGTCTTCGAAAGCGATCCTCTTGTTCATGTCCACAAGCGAGTGCATCGACACATAGGCGGTCGATGTCCCGTCCCCCTCGTCCACGACGACGGGGGTCTCGGCTGTCCATGTGGCGTGCTCCATGGACGCGTGGTATGGGACCTCGTCGAGCACGAGCCCGTACACATCGCTCTCGTTGTAGCCCAGGATGGAGGAGAACACGAACCCGTATGAGCTGTTGTCCAGTGCGTCCGTCTCCTTCACAGCCGCGGCTGGGAATAGCGTCGAAATCGCAACGCTCATGTCGTCGGTGAGCAGCACGACGTGGTCGTCCTCGATGACGAAGGTGATGTCGCCGTCATCGGGGGCGGCTCGTCCCGTGATGCTCGCAGAGAGCATGAGCACCATCGCGAGTGACATCGCGAGGAGTCCCAGGATCGCAGGTCTTTTCCGCATGCTGATAACATCATCAGGTCAGCTCATATTAAGCCATTTGGTACATTGCTCGAAATTGCCCCGGAGGCAGGGACGCGGTTTGGACCGTCCCCTCGGGCCCGAGCACTCACCCCTCTTTTCAGTTGATAAACGCCGTGATTATGAATGTGGAGGGTGCCCCGTACTGACTAGTTGATATAACGGGGTGATATCCGGTGAGGGTTTTAACTATGTTTAGGGACATTGTAAGAAATGCACCTTCGGCACGGTGCTTGACAAAGGAGAGATAGAGGGGAGGGACAAGACACATGCAGTGCAGGAGAGCATCAGCGATGCTCGCCGTCGTCCTGATGGCCTTGGCGCCGTTCGGGCTTCTGGCGGGCGCAGCGGAAGAACCCATGACGCCAATGCCCTTCACCGCGCCTGGTGAAGTGACGCCTGGCGTGAGCGACCCGAACATGGAGTACGCGGTGTACTTCGCCGACAATATGGCCTTCACCCCGCAGTGGAGGCTCGGGAACCTGGTGAGGGTTGAGACGATGGTCCTCAAGGCGTTCGAGACCAACGACGACGGCGTCCTGAACGCCTCGGACATACCGATCGTCGTGAACACCAACATAACGTCTGGCGTCGTCTATGACCAGGCCGATCTGTTGGGGAACCCGGACAACGTCCTCTGGACGTGGATGGTCTCGGTCCCGGCCATCACCATGACCATCACCGGTGAGAAGGGCGACGTGCACACGTTCGCGTCCAACTACGCGGACGGGATCTCCGACGCGGACCTCGTGACCAGGGAGACGAACAAGGCTGGCCACGTCATCTACGGGTTCCTTTGGGACACCTCGGGCGCCACGGTGCTGGGCGGAGTGTACAGGGTCTCCGTGGACGCAGGCAGCGACTACCCCGTGACCATGGCGGTCAGGAGCCTGGTCCTGGCCGAGGACGACGAGGCGGTCGGGTTCGAGGAACTGCCCACGGGAACGCTCAGCGCGTTCGTCTCCGGCACCGGCGGGGTCGCCGGCGATGACGCCTACGTCTACCTGGGCGTGCTCCTCGCCAAGGGCGGCAGCTCCGGCGGCGGAGGCGGTGGTGGCGGAGGCAACGGCGGAGGCAGCGGCGGTCACAAGGGCGGGAAGTAGGGATTCTTCCGAGCGGCTCCGAAACCTCAGCAAACCCATTCCCGATATTCTTCGAGTCAGTCGTCACCCCGAGCGCAAGCGACGCCTCCCGGACGGGCCTGTGCCTTCGACCCCGGCGGTGTATCTTCGGTCGTCATCTCCACCGTCCTCCTCATAACGGTGATACGTCTGGCTATGTCGCAATGAGGATTGTGCTAGCGTTTGATTCCTGTACCACAAACCACTTAATTACCACCCCGTGTTGGTCGTTCAGAGGCGGCAAGACCGTCTCCGAAGAGAAGGTGAGGCAAATGATATCGAAGGTTTGGATTGCCCTGGCACTCGGCGCTTCCTTCATGGTCGCCGGCATTGCGACGGTCGCGGCCGGGAACGTGAACGGCGACTGTGACCAGATCCAGGACAGGCTCCAGGACGGCTCGTGTGAAGACTTGCCGGACGACACCCTCGAGGACGACACGTGCGACTCGTGCAACGACTACGACTTCCTCTACGGTGAGACAGAGCTGGAGCCTCCCCATCAGTCTGCATGTGGACAGGAATAGCCGCATTAGATTCTGACAAAGGGTCTCCCCCAAAGTCTCCTTTGTGCCGAAGGTCGCGGCTTCCTGCCCACCCTAAACTCTTTTTCCACTTTCGTCGACCCCGGTGGTCGACCAAGGGCTCGGGGAGCGCGGGTGCGCCCTGACCAACTCAATTTTTATCATCTGCGTCGTCATATTCCCGGGACATGAGGATCGACCCGAAGTTCATCAAGAAGATTCGGAAGGAGTTCCCAGCCGCCGAGAAGGACGCCAGTGGACGTCCGAGGGCGTTCCTGGACAATGGCGCCGGCACGCTGGTGACCATGCGCAGCGCCGGGCGGGAGGCCATGGCCAGGATAGACTGGAGCGCCAACGTCGGCAATCTGTTCCCCGAGTCCATAGGCGCCGAGGAGACGATCCTCGAAGGCCGCCAGGCGGTCTCGGACCTCCTGGGGGCCAGCGGCCCCGAGACGATAATATCGGGGGAGTCGGCCACTTCCTTGCTGTTCAGCCTCAGCTACGCCCTGGGGCGCGAGTTCTCCGGGGAGGAGAACGTAGTGGCTACTGGGTACGAGCACTACACGAACATCAACCCGTGGATGGAGCTCGGCTCCGCCGGCACGTTAGAGTCACTGAGGTTCGCTGAGTTCGACCTCGGGACGGGCCTGCTGGACCTCGACAAGCTGTCGGCGCTGGTCGACGGCAAT
>JAUPMC010000130.1 GCA_030836605.1 Thermoplasmatota archaeon
TCCCCGAGGACGAGCTCTCCGCGTCCATGGACGACATGCTCTCTAACAACCTATCCGTCGACCTCATGAGCCGGCTGGACGAGCACTACATACGCGAGCACGCGATAGATGTCTACGGTGAGGTCCAGGTGTCGAACAAGTACGGCGCGCTGGTCGCGATGACCACGAGGTCCGAAGACTACCGCCAGAGCGACGAGGCCTGGTGGCAGGACACGGTGGACGATGGCAAGCTCGTGGGTGAGGTGGAGCTAGACCCCTCGGCGGGGGCGTACAGCATCCCGATCAGCGTCACAGTGTTCGACTCCGACGACAGCTTCATCGGGGTCATGAGGGCGCACGTGGGCACGACCGAGGTCGTCATGGAGTCCCAGTTCGAGACCCATGTCTACGAGACGACCGAGGTGGACATACTGACCCCGGACCTGCGCCTGGTCTACTCCACTCACGCATTCATGACCTACGAAGACATGTCCTCGGTCGTCTACGTCCAGCGGATAGAGGGCGAGTCCGGGTACTTCATATCGGAAGAGGGGGGGCGCGAGAGGCTTTTCTCCTACTCCGTCTCCCCGGGGTACATCGAGTACGAGGGCTCCAGCTGGATATTCCTGATGAGCCTCGACACCGCAGAGGTCCTTGAGCCCGTGACGGTGCTCAGGTCCGAGATTCTTGCGATGTCCGTCATGCTCCTGCTGGTGTTCTTCGCGGTCGGGCTCCTGCTCTCCGCGAACGTGACCCAGCCGATCCAGGCGCTCAAGCGCGCGACCGAGAGGATGTCCTCTGGCCACCTCGACGAGCGCCTGAGCGTCAAGAACAAGGACGAGCTGGGAGACCTCGCCCAGGCGTTCAACGCCATGGCGTCGGACCTGGACGGGCTGTACGCGGACCTCGAGGCGAAGGTGCGCGAGCGCACGAAGGAGCTCGAGGCCGCGAACGACAAGCTCACGATACTCGGGTCGATAACCCGCCACGACGCGCTGAACCAGCTCACGGTCCTCAGGGGATGGCTGTCCATGCTCGAGACGGACTGGTCTGACGAGAACGCTAGGAAGTACTTCGAGAAGATGAAGCAGTCCACGGAAGTGCTCGAGGCGCAGCTGAAGTTCACGGCGATGTACGAGAAGATAGGGCTCACGCGGCCTCAGTGGATCGACGCGAAGATGGCCGTGGACACGAACATGCCTGGGCTTGAGATGAAGGGCGCGAAGGTCGTGAACAAGCTCCAGGGCCTGGAGGTGCTCGCTGACCCGATGTTCCCGAGGGTGCTCAGGAACCTCGCTGAGAACGCCGTGAAGCACGGCGAGAGGACGAAGACGGTCACCTTCTCGTACGAGGAGCGCCCCGAGGGGCTCGTGATATCCATAGAGGACGACGGCGTCGGCGTGCCCGCGGAGCTGAAGAGCCTCATATTCGAGCGGGTCATGAACAAGAAGACCGGCCGCGCGGGCTTCGGGCTCTACCTGTCGCGGGCCATACTCGCCATGACGGACATATCCATCAGGGAGTCCGGCGATCCGGATGTGGGCGCGAGGTTCGAGATAGTCGTCCCGAAGGCCGGCTACCGCCTCGCTGGTCGGAAGGCTCAGCGCCAGGCGATGTAGGGCCCCGGACACGATGCGAACACGCCGCCCTTTCGACGGCGCCACCCTGTCAGAAGCTGGCCGGGGCATTCCGTCCGTGGCAGGTGCTATTGCCGTGTCAAGGGCGGTGTGCGCTCGGGCTACTTGCAGTATCGGTGTCGATGATAGAGCCCCGTGACGATCAATGCCCCGCCGATCATCATCATCATGACTTGCGGCATGACGAAGACCATGTAATCAGTTCCTTCCGTGGCATCCATGACCGTCGCGAGAGCCATCACGAGAAGGAGCGCGCCGACCGTCGCCAACAGCACTCCCGCGATGATGAGGTTCCTGCCCCGCCGGCACAGGTAGTCCTTGTTCGAGCCGTCCGCCTTTCCGTTCCCCCCGCTCGTCATCTTCCTCCTCCCCGTGGCCAGCATGAGCCTCGAGGATATATGAACCGCTCTCTCCCTCAGCCGCTCACAGCCGTTTGACCGGGGACCTGCGGCCGCCGGGCGGTTCGTCACGCGTCAGCCAGTTTGCGGGCTCCGACTTCGGCCAGTGGCGGCCCGGCGTCATGTGGGTCGTGAGAGTGAAAGGGGTTTTCGAGCCGCGCCGTCACTTGTGCGGTATCGCGCCCTCCGCCTTCGCGACCAGCGTCTTCAGCTCTTTCCTCAGGTCCTCAGCGAGCGGCCCGGGCGTGTGCTTCCTCAGTATGTCCTTGGCCTTCTCACGGGCGTGGTCGACCGCGTTCTTCCCGCCGCCGGCCTTCCACTCATTGTACGTGCGGCCGTCCGTGACCACGGGCTGCCACATCTCCCTGAAGTGGTCGAGCGTGTGTTTCTTCCCCATGTAATGCCCCTCGTGCCCGACCTCCCTGATGACATCCAAGGGCACGGTGTCGTCGTCCACGGAGAACCCCTTGAGCATATCCGCCATCATCGTGAACATCTCG
>JAUPMC010000131.1 GCA_030836605.1 Thermoplasmatota archaeon
AGGACCCGCACCGTCGGCAGGCGGGTCAGAGCTCGTGCCCCCGCTCGCATACGACGCCCTCCCTCCGCGCCTTCAGCCTCGCCCCGCACTGAGGGCACTTCGCGCTCGATAGGAAGTGCTCGATCCACGCGCTCCTGACATCCGGTATCTCCTCCTCCTCAATCCTGCGCATGATGGACTTGAGCTCCGGGGTGGTCGCCAGCCTCTTGAGCGCGGACTGCGAGACCATCTTCTTCACCCTCTTATGGAGCGGGAGCCGGACCACGAGAGGCGCGAGCAGGTAGCCGGCCACGAGGCCGCCGAGGTGCGCCTCGACGGCGACGTTCTGGCTCCCCGACAGGAACACGTACTGCAGCAGGAGGTAGCCCACGACGATGGCCCACATCGGCATCGGCGGGAGCGGGAAGAACAGGATGATCAGGGACATCCGCTCGTGAGGGAACATCCTCGCGAAGGCCCCGAGGACGCCGCTGATCGCGCCGGAGGCGCCGACCACGGCCGCGAACGGGTCGCCCCAGTTGAGGCCCGCGAACGCGAGGGTGCCGCAGAAGCCCGTGATGAAGAATAGGAGGAGGTAGGGCCTGGTCCCGATCCTCTGCTCGAAGGCCATCCCTATGAACACGATGCCCAGGGCGTTGAACAGCAGGTGGTAGAAGTCCGCGTGAGTGAACATCGAGGTGAGGACCGTGTACAGCCTGCCGAGGTCCGTGAGGTCGCCGGTGAAGAACGCCAGCTGGTACATCGTCTCGGAGCGGCCGTAGTAGACATCGCCCGCCGACAGCAGGAGCAGCGCGAACGACGCCACGCAGACGACGGTGACCACTATCGAGAAGCTCAGCTGCTTGTAGTACGAGTACAGCGTACCAGCGACGATCGTGAGGATGATGGCCGCGACCCAGGCGTTCATAAGTTGCCCTGTTGAAGGGGAATGGGCTCATCTAGTAAAGCCTTAATGATGGTCAGAGGTATACTCGCCCGTGAACGTCGACATCAAGATAGACATCGACATCGCCGACAAGGTGTACAACCCGAGCGATGACTCCTTCCTGCTCATCAAAGTGCTCGAGATCTCCCCCGGGGAGCACCTGCTCGACATGGGGACGGGGACCGGGATCGCCGCGCTGCACGCGGCCAAGGCAGGGGCGAGGGTCGCCGCCGTGGACATCAACCCGCACGCCGTCGCGTGCGCCCGCTCGAACGCGCTCAAGAACGACCTGAAGGTCGAGGCGCTGCAGAGCGACCTGTTCCAGAACGTTAGGGGTGTGTTCGACGTGATCACCTTCAACCCGCCGTACCTGCCCGAGATGGGGGCCCCATCCACCTGGATGGAGCGGGCGTGGTCGGGCGGCGCGGACGGCTCGGAGATAGTGGTGCGGTTCCTTGCGGACGCCTGGAAGTTCCTGGCGCCCGGGGGCAGGATATACATCATCCTGTCGTCGTTCGGAAGCATCAGGTCCGTGCTGAGGATGGCCAAGGAGATGTACGAAGTCGAGATGGTCGAGGAGAACCACCTGTTCTTCGAGTCCATACTCGCCTACAGGATGACCCGGAAGAAAGACACGCACTGAAAATGTCAGCGAGAAGTATTATTAGGCGCGTGTCGGATTGGTGGGTTCCTCTGGAAGGTATGACTTGACCGCGAAGAAGAGGAAGTACAACGACCCACAGGACCTTAACGAGCTCTGCAGGAGCTTCCTCGTGGCCCAGGAGCAGGACAAGGGCGCGGCCTTGGAGTACTGCAAGAACTTCCTCACTGTGCTCTCGAAGAAGGATGTCACGAGAGGAGCTGTCTTATCCTCTCGTTCAAGATCTCGCTGATGATCTTCCCGTCGACCTTCCCGCGGAGCTCCTTCATCACGATGCCCATGAGCGGGCCGAGCGCGCCCTCGCCCCTGCTCTTTATGAAGGCCTCGCGGTCCTTGACGACCCTGTCGCAGACCGCGCGCACATCGTCCACCGCGACCGATTCGACCCCTAGCGAGTCCGACGCCCGCGAGACGTCCCAGACGTCGTTCTTGAGCATCCACGAGAGCAGCTCGGGTACGGCCTCCTTCGCGAAGACGCCCTTGGACATCGCCGAGAGTATCTCCTTGACGCACTCGGCGTTGACCCTGGATGTGTCGTGCCCGGCCTTCTCCAGCTCGGGGAACACGTTCAGGTACACCCTCGCGACCACCTGGGGGAGGCCGACCGTGCCCGCGAGGAGCTCGAACTCGTCCTCGTACGCCCCGTTCAGGAGCGCCTCGGCCTGCTCCTTGTTCACGCCGTAGTCCTTGACGAACCTCGCGGCTTTCGCCTCGGGGAGCTCTGGCAGGTTCAGGCTCACGCCCTCGAGCATCCGCTCGTCGATCAGTATCGGCTTCACATCTGTCTCCGGGTACATCCTGTCCTTGCCAGGGAGCGGCCTGCTGTAGACGGTCTGTCCGTCCGGCAACGGGTCCCTCGTCTCCTCAGAGACGCCGAGCAGGCCAGCGTTCGCCCGGTCGACCGCCCTTACGATCGCCGCCCTTGCGCGCCCCTCCTCGTCCGATATGAGCACGAAGGCGTCCTCCGGGCCGACGCCCAGCTCTAGCGCGACGTCCTCGACCTCGGCCCTGGTCATCCCGTAGCCCGGGAGCTCGTCCGAGTGGAAGAGGCCTTTGACGCCGGCCACGCGCGCGTGCGCCGCCATCTCCGCCCCGAGCCGCTTCACGCCTGCCTCGGTCCTCCCGAGCGTGCCCGCGAACTTCGGCAGCTTGACCG
>JAUPMC010000011.1 GCA_030836605.1 Thermoplasmatota archaeon
ATAAGGAACATCGCCGAGAGGAGACAGGAGATCGGCGTGATGCGCGCGATCGGCTTCCAGAGGAGCATGATACTGAACACGTTCCTGCTCGAGACTTCTTTCGTCGCGCTGCTCGGGAACTTCATGGGTGTGGCGCTCGGGCTGCTGCTCTCGTACAGACTGTTCGACTGGGGAGGGTTCTCGGACATCTCGGTGTTCGTCATACCGTGGGGGGAGGTGCTCCTCGTCCTGGCGATAGCGTTCACCGTCACGATTGTGTCCGTGTTGCCCCCCTCGATGAAGGCGGCCAGACTGGCCCCGGCCGAGGCCTTAAGAAGAATAGATTGATACCTTTGGAATAGTAGCTACAACACTCATAATATCCTCGGGCGGAATCGTCGCCGATGATGGCTTCAGATGCCGTGATGCGGGCCCTGACCGCGCTCAGGGAAGGGCGCTTCGTCCTCGTCTACGACGCCGACGGGCGCGAGGAGGAGACGGACATGGTCATCGCGTCCGAGTTCGTCACCTCAGCCGCGGTCCGCGCGATGAGGCGCGACGCGGGAGGCCTGGTCTGCACGACAGCTGACCCCAGGATACGGGAGAGCCTGGGCCTGCCGTTCCTCACCGAGGTGTTCAGCGGCATGTCCGAGACCTACCCGGTCATGAAGGGGCTGACGCCGAACGACATCCCGTACGACGTCAAGTCCGCGTTCGGGATCACGATCAACCACCGCAAGACTTTCACCGGTATCACAGACGACGACCGCTCGCTCACTATCAAGGAGTTCGCGGAGCTCGCCAGGTCCGCGATCAAGCAGGAGGACGGCTGGGGCAAGAGGGAGCTAGGCAAACACTTCAGGGCGCCCGGGCACGTCCACCTCCTCAACACGACCGACAAGATCCTCGAGACGAGGTTCGGGCACACGGAGCTGTCCACGGCGCTCGTCATCATGGCAGGGCTCGTCCCTTCGGCCACGGTGTGCGAGATGATGGGGGACGACGGCAAGGCGCTCCCCAAGGACGCCGCGAGGGACTACGCCGGCAAGCATGGCCTCGTGTACCTCGAGGGCGTGGATGTCATCCGCGCCTGGAAGGAGTATCAGCGGAAGAGGTGAGAGCCGATGGTGCGCGTGATGGCGTCTGGTGTTTTCGACATCATACATCTAGGCCACCTGCACTACCTCGAGGCGTCCAAGAAGCTGGGGGACGAGCTGGTCGTGATCGTGGCCAGGGACAGCACCGTCAGGAGGAGGAAGCACGAGCCGATAACCCCGGAGAGCATGAGACTCGAGCTGGTCGGCGCCCTCAAGCCCGTCGACCGGGCGATGCTCGGGAATGAGAGCGGGGACATGTTCAAGGTCGTCGAGGAGCTGAAGCCGGACGTCATCACGGTGGGCTACGACCAGCCCTTCGAGCCGGTCGAGCTGGAGAAGGAGCTGCTCAGCAGGGGGCTCAACGTGCGGGTCGTGAGGATGCCGCACCTGGACCACGACCTCGACGGGACGCGCAAGATCATCAACAAGGTCATCCAGTTCCACGAACTCGAGAAGAAGCTCCTGGAGGTCGAGAAGAAGTGAAGCGGATAGGCGTCGCGGACACGACCTTCGCGAGGGTGGACATGGGAGGCATGGCGGCCGACGAGCTGAAGAAGACTGGGACGGGGTTCAAGGTCGAGAGGTACACCGTCCCCGGCGTCAAGGACCTCCCCGTGGCCGCGAAGAAGCTCATCGAGGAGAGGGGCTGCGACATCGTGATCGCGCTCGGCATGCCAGGCGCCCAGCAGATGGACAAGACCTGCGCGCACGAGGCTTCGACCGGGCTCATCCAGGTGCAGCTCATGACCAACAGGCACATCGTGGAGGTCTTCGTCCACGAGGACGAGGCGAAGGACGCGAAGCAGCTCGCGTGGCTCGCGGAGAGGAGGGCCAGGGAGCACGCGGTGAACGCGTACGACCTGCTCTTCAGGCCCGAGCGGCTCGGGCGCAACGCGGGCAAGGGGCTGAGGCAGGGGTTCGAGGACGCGGGCCCAGTCGGTTAGGGTCGAACAAAGGAGGTAATGAAATGGCAGGCAAGTACAAGATAGGCATCGTCTGTAGCGAGTTCAACTTCGACGTGACGCAGATGATGCTCGAGAGGGCGAAGGAGCATGCGAGGTTCTTGGACGTGGAAGTGGCCAAGGTGATCATGGTGCCGGGCGTTTTCGACATACCCCTGGCGCTCAAGTTGCTCCTGAAGGACAAGTCGATCGACGGCGCGGTCACGATCGGGGCCGTCATCGAGGGAGAGACCGAGCACGACCAGATAGTCATCGGCCAGGCCGCGAGGAAGATCACCGACCTCGCTGTCGAGTACGAGAAGCCCGTCGGCCTAGGCATAACCGGCCCCGGCATGAGCAGGCTGCAGGCCGAGGACAGGATCGAGCGTGCCAAGGACTCCGTCGAGGCCGTCGTGAAGCAGCTCAAGGCGCTCAAGTGAGCCCGCCCTGGAAAGGCTATAATACGCGCATCCTCTCCTGAGGGACCGTGGGCGAGATAAGGCTGGGCAAGATGCACCTCCGCTGGTGCGACAGGTGCAACGTGCCGGTGCTCGAGCAGGCCACATGCAGCAGGTGCGGGTCCTCGACGCGGGAGGTCAAGCTCACGCCCCCCGGGGACGCGCGACCAGCGTTCAAGTATGACATCGACAGAGCGAAGGCCCTGGTCGACCGGCAGTTCGGGCCGGGATGCGGTGAACGGCTCCTCCCCGAGGGCAAGATCGTCCTTCTCAACAAGGCCCCGGACATCGACCGGATGGACGAGGTCATCGCGGGCGGGCAGGTCATCGGTGCCATGAGGTTCCACCTCGCGAAGGGAGACAAGTTCCTCCTGAGGCCGTACAGCGCGGTCCTGCTCGCCTCTATGGCGACCAA
>JAUPMC010000132.1 GCA_030836605.1 Thermoplasmatota archaeon
GTGGGACATCGTCAGGCACAAGGCCATGGAGATGTCGATGTACATGCGCGGCCACGGGCCGTTCATGCCGGGCATCGTGGCCCCCGACGACCTCGAGTACACGACCAGGCCCGAGATACTCAAGAAGCTCGAGCCGCGCATGAAGCCTTTGGAGTGAAGGGGTAGAGCACGTGAGCCTCAAGAAGCCGGTCATCGTGGTGAACTTCAAGACATACCTCGAGTCGAGCGGCAAGGAGGCCTTGGCGCTCGCCAAGCTCTGCGAGCAGGTCGCACACGAGACCGGCGCCGCGATCGTCGTCGCCCCGCCGTTCCCGGACATCGCCCTGGTCGCCTCCTCGGTCGACATACCGGTCTACGCCCAGCACGCGGACGACGTGCATGTGGGGAACACGACCGGGCATGTCACGCTCGAGAACATCCGCGCGTCCGGCGCGTCCGGGACGCTCCTGAACCATTCCGAGAGGAGGATCAAGGTGGCCGAGATACACGACCTCATAGGCAACGCGAGGGCGCTGCGTCTCGCGACCATAGTCTGCACCAACAACCCTGGCGTGAGCGTCGCGTGCGCCGCCATGGGCCCGGACGCGGTCGCGGTCGAGCCCCCTGAGCTGATCGGGGGGGACATATCCGTGACGACGGCCAACCCCGGGATCGTGAGCGACACCGTCCGGGCGATCCGCGCGGTCAAGCCCGAGGTCGCGGTCCTGTGCGGCGCGGGAGTCAAGGGCCGGGCCGATGTCCGCAAGGCGATCGAGCTAGGCTCGGACGGCGTGCTCCTGGCCAGCGGGGTCGTCAAGGCGAAGGACAAGCGCGCGGTCCTGATGGACCTCGTGGCGGGCCTCCGCTGACTGCTAGGCTACGTGTAGCCGTGCGTCCTTTGACCCCGTTGCGCAATCGCTGAGCCGATGCGAGCTCTCCGGTCCGCTGTGGTGTCATCGGCCTTGCTCTTCATACTCGGGTCGGCGAGCATGCATCCGGTCTCGGGCCCGCTGGCGGTGCCCAGCGTGTGTGCGGACGACGTCCGCGCGTCGTTGGTGATCGTGGAGTTCTACCCATGCGCAGTCAGCAGCGACGAGTACCTTGTGCTGTGCAACCGCGCGGCCGAGGCCGTCAACCTCTTCAACTGGACGGTCACGGACGGGGAAGGGGTCATCAGGTTCACCGGGGGCGTGCTCCTTCCAGGCGAGTCGCTCTCGGTGTCCGAGAACGCGACGTCGTACATGTCCGTGTACGGCGAGGCCCCTGGCATGCATCTCCCCGGCTGGACATCTGGGGACGGCGCGGCGGTGTCCGGGATGTTCCGGCTCGCGGACGCGGGAGACGCGATCGAGGTCGTCTCTCCCGGTGGGGCGGCCTCGGACGCCGTCGTGTACGGCGACGGCCTTCCTCCGGCGGCGGGCTGGACTGGGGGGCCCGTCCCGGGTCTGCGTCAGGGCGAGGTCCTGCGCAGGCTGTCGTACGAGGATGCCTTGGACACCGACGCCGCGGGCGACTGGACGCGCTTCCAGGAGCTCAAGTACGGTTACACCGACCATGGCCCGGTCAGCTCCCCCGTGCCAGCTGGCCGCCTGACATTCTTCACGAGTCCGGACTGCTCCCTGGATGTCGTCCTCGGGGCTCTCGCTGGCGCGACGAGGACCATAAGGCTGTGCGCGTACGAGCTGTCGTCGGCCTCGGTCTGCGCCTGCCTCTGCGAGGCGAGGTCCGGAGGCGTCGATGTGCGTGTGCTGGTGGACGCCCTCCCCGCGGGAGGCATGAGCGAGTCCGAGGTCCTCTGCATCTCCGGCTTGGTGCGGGAGGGCGTGGACGTCCGCGTGGTCGGAGGGAACCTGGATGAAGGCGTCGTCAGGCACTTCGGGGCCATGCACGCCAAGTACGTCGTCGCGGACGGCGAGAGGCTGGTGACTCTCTCGGAGAACTTCGTCGAGGCCGGCGTGCCCACGGACAGGGTCTTCGGGAACAGGGGCTGGGGGGTCTCCGTCACGGACCTCGCGCTCGCGTCGTTCATGGCCTCCGTGTTCGACGACGATTCGCGCCTGGAGCGCCCCGATGTGTGGTCCTGGCGGGACGACCCCAGGTGCGACCTCGGGGCCGAGTTCCCGGAGGCGGGGCCGAGCGCTCACCCCGAGGGCACGCTGTCGCCGGTGACGAGCACATTGGGGGCCGAGGTCTCCCTTCACGTATCCCCAGACGCGTCCCCCGTGGGCCCGTTCATCGCGCCCTTGATATCGGCGTCCGATGAAGTCGTCTTCGAGCAGTTCCAGGCCGAGCTCGAGTGGACGACGCGCTGGTCCAGCGCGCCTTGCCTGAGCCCTGTCATCGGCGCGGTCACCGGGGTGCTGCAGGCAGGCGGGTCGGCCAGGGGCCTGTTCGACGGGTCATGGTACAACCTGGAGGACAACGGCGAGGCCGTGTCCTACCTGGCGGCTTCCGCGCTGGCCGCGGGGGCGCCGCCCTCGTTCGGGCTGCTGACCAACGAGAGCCCGATAACGGTGATGCACAACAAAGGGCTCGTGCTCGACGGCTCATGCGTGATATCGAGCAACAACTGGGTCTATCCGTCCTTCGCGAGGAACAGGGAGCTCGCCGTTGTCGTGAGGAGCGAGGAGGCGTCGTCGTATTATCTCGCCGCGTTCGAGTTGGACTGGGTGCCCGACACCTCCGCGCCTGTGGCGGACGCGGGCCCCGACATCGTCCTCCCGGCCCCGGGGGAGGTGGTCCTGGACGCCTCGGGCTCGGTGGATGACCGCGCGATCGCGGACGTGTCCTGGGACTTCGACGGGGACGGATGGGAGGACGCCTCCGGCGTGAGCGCCACGTTCGCGCCCCGCTCGCTCGGGACGTTCGTCATCCGATTGGTTGTGGAGGACGCCTGGGGCAACGTCGCCTCGGACACGGTCGTGGTCACGGTCGGCCCGGGAGCGGAGCCGAGCAAGGACCCCTCGTCAGCCGTCCCGGCCGTCCCGTGGGCGCTCCCGGCGTGCCTCTCCGCCCTGGCGGTCACGGTCTTGGCCGCTCGTAAGCTTAATCTGCTACGTCCATCTACACGGGGCAAGGGTTAGGCGAGCATGCTCATCAGGGAGTTCGTTCCGGGCGATACGGCCGCCGTGTGCAAGGTGGTCGAGAGGTCGCTGGGGGAGAACTACGCACCGTCGCTCTACATGACCGTGCACAATCTGTGGCCCCAGGGCTTCCTGGTGCTCGAGGGCGAGGACGGCGTGATAGGTTTCGTCGCCTCGGTCGCGTCGACCCCGAAGGTCGCGCGCGTGCTGATGCTGGCCGTTGACCCCGGCCACCGGAACATGTCCGGCGGGTCGATGCTGATGGACGCCCTCTGCTCGAACTGCATCGCCACGGACATCGACACCGTGGTGCTCGAGGTCCGCAAGAGCAACGCGAAGGCGAAGTTGTTCTACGAGCGCCTGGGCTTCGCGGTCACTGGGGAGATAGAACGTTTCTACACGAACGGCGAGGACGCGTACAAGATGTCCCGGTCGCTCCTGGCATGACCCGCGCGCTCAGCCGTACCCGCGCCTGTCGTCGTGGACGTGGTAGTTCCAGTAGTGGTACGGGGACGACTCCTTCTCGGAGGTGCTGATGTCCTTCGCGACGCCGCCCATGTAGCTCCCGTACCGCTCCTTGATCTGCTCCTCGACCGGCCGGGCGGTCTTCATGGCCTCCGTGATGTGCCGCGCCTCTATGCGCGGGGCCTTCTCTCCCGTCGCGAGGTCCCCGGCCGCCCGGATGAGCCCCCCGAGCTCCCTGAGGCGCAGCGTGAGGGACTTGTCCATGTTGTCGATGACCTTCGCCCTCTTGTGCGCCTCCTCGACGATGAGGTCGACGGCCTCCTTGGTCGCGTGGGGTATCTTCCCGTCCATCACGATCTCCTGGGCCACGAACTGGATGAGCTTCGTCCTGTTCGCGGGCGTGTCTGGCATGACCGTCTCGACCAGGACCTCGTACCCGCCCCCGTTTATCCTGGACCTCAGGGGCGAGAGTATCGACGG
>JAUPMC010000133.1 GCA_030836605.1 Thermoplasmatota archaeon
AAGGGAGGGAAGGGCCCGAAGCAGCGCTCGGAGATGGTAGCAGAGTCCCTCGCCCGCGCGGTTACGGCGTCGTTGGCCAGCCACCCGGGGGACGGCGTGGCCAAGTACATCCTGCCGCCCGTGGCGAGGAAGGGCGGGGTGCGGATCAGGGTCATGGGCCCCGAGGACAACTGGGAGAGGGCCAAGTCGTACCTCCGCGACATCATAGAGCGCGAGCGGTCCCTCGGGCGCGCGTGGGCGTCCGCGGTGAGACCGCCCTCGCTGAAGCGGATACCCGGGCCGAAGGTGGCCGTCGTCGTCAAATTCACGCGGACGGAAGAGCCGCGCGTGATCGACATGGGCAACGGGCACGAGGTCGCCTGCTATCTCTACGACTCGAGAACGCGCCCCGTCGGCGGCGAGGCGCGGTAGTGGGTTTGATGTGGGCCCAGCCGGATTTGAACCGGCGATCTGCGCTGTGTGAGAGCGCCGTCATAACCGCTAGACCATGGGCCCGTTGGCGACGGCCGATGTATGCCACATTGGTTTAATAGTCTTTTGGCGCCGGACGGTCCATCGTTTTATGCATGGACGTGGATACACTGGGCCGAGACCATGCGCGTAAGGACGAACCGCGGCAGGGAGGACCTCAGGGCGATATGGATGGACGGGGCCGTCGTCACGGTCATCGACCAGAGGGAGCTCCCGCGCAAGTTCAAGACCGTCGATATCAAGACCTGTGCCGAGATGGCCGAGGCGATATCCGACATGACCGTCAGGGGCGCCCCCACGATCGGGGCCGCCGCGGCATACGGCATGGCCCTGGCGTGGAAGGCCGGCGAGGACCTTGACAAGGCCGCGAAGGCCATCAAGGCGACGCGGCCCACGGCCCACGACCTGTTCTACGCGGTCGACCTCATGCTCTCGAAGAGGGGGGACGACCTTGTGAAGGCCGCCGGCGCGTACGCGGATGAGATCGTGTCCAAGTGCAAGGCCATCGGGGAGCACGGCGCCCCGTTGATCAAGGGCGGCCACAGGATCCTCACGCACTGCAACGCGGGCGCGCTCGCGACTGTGGATTTCGGGACCGCCTTGGCGCCGATGAGGCTCGCGCACAGGGCCGGGAGGAAGTTCTTCGTCTATGTCGACGAGACACGGCCCAGGCTCCAGGGGGCGAAGCTGACCGCGTGGGAGCTGCTGAACGAGGGCATAGACCACGCGATAATCGCGGACAACGCCGCCGGACATTACATGAGCCGAGGCGAGGTGGACCTCGCCATCGTCGGCGCGGACCGGATAGCGTCGAACGGGGACTTCGCGAACAAGATCGGCACCTATGAGAAGGCGGTCCTCGCCAAGGAGAACGGCGTCCCGTTCTATGTCGCCGCCCCCGTGAGCACCTTCGATTTCACCCTGACCTCGGGTTCGGGCATCGTGATCGAGGACCGGTCCCAGGACGAGGTCCTGCTCGTGAACGGCAGGCGCGTGTCGCCCGAGCACAGCAAGGCCCTGAACCCAGCTTTCGACGTCACGCCGGCGCGATATGTCACCGGCTTCATAACCGAGAAGGGGATGTTCAAGCCAGGCGAGTTCTCGTCCCTGCGAAAGGTCGGGTGACCGCCCCTCGGTAGGCTTTTTACCCATCTCCCGGATACAGGCACCGATGATACTGACCACCAAGTGGTTCGGCAGCTTCCTGTGCGAGGAGGGGAAGGTCAGGAAGGCCGCGCTGTTCCCCAAGGACCCGGCGGCCATCGCCGACAGGCTCGGCAGGGTCGCCCGGGGCGAGGTCCTGGACGAGGAGATGACCCTCGCGTCTTCGGCGAGGCAGGTCTCGGACCGGAGGCTGGCCGACTTCGGGAAGAGGGTCAGGTTCGACTCGTCGTTCATAAGGCCCGAGGACTACGGCTTCTCGCTCGATATGTATAGGGAAGCGACTATAATATTGGCCAGGGAGTCGGTCAAGCGCAGCATCGGCCCGGACGTCCACCTCGGACAGGCCGTGAGGGCCTACGACGACATCGTTTTCACGGACAACATACTCTCAGAGAGGTTGAGGGAATGGTACGGCCTCCACTTCCCGGAGCTGGAGGTGGTCCTGGGGGGAGAGTCGTACGCGAAGGCTGTCGCGGAGCACGGCTCCCGGCCGGACGTGATGGCGTCCCTCGGGCTCAAGATGGACTCGATCGGGTCCGACATCGAGGCCGAGGACCTCGAGTCGGTCAGGGTTTTGTCCGCGGCGCTCAAGGAGTCCTACTCCGCCAGGGCCAAGCTGGAGCGGTACGTGGAGTCGAGGATGGCGCAGGTCGCGCCGAACATATCCGCGATCGCCGGTCCCGTGGTCGGCGCGAGGCTCATCATGCAGGCGGGCAGCCTGAAGAGGCTCGCGTCCATGCCTTCGAGCACCATCCAGCTCCTCGGGGCCGAGAAGGCCATGTTCCGGCACCTGAAGAAGGGGGCGAAGCCGCCGAAGCACGGCATCCTGTTCCAGCACGCGCTGGTTCACAATGCGCCGCAGTGGCAGCGGGGCGCGATCGCCCGGGCCATTGCGTCCAAGATATGCTTCGCCGCGAGGGCGGACCTGTACTCGAGGAACGACATATCCCAGCTGCTGAGCGGTCAGCTGGACAAGAGGGTCGCGGAGATAAGGAAGCAGCACGCGTCCCAGCCGCGGAAGGCGCCTGGCAGCCCCAAGAAGCGCCGGCGCTGACGGATAAGTATTTTAAATACCCAGAGATTACGGAGTCCAGAAGTGGTTTTTCATGGCATGGGAGCAGGCCGAGGTCAGGACCCTCAAAGAGGGCAGGTACATGAACATAGAAGACGAACCCTGCAAGATACTGAGCATCTCGACCTCCAAGCCAGGGAAGCACGGTGAGGCCAAGGCCCGCATAGAGGCCATGGGGCTTTTCGACGGCAACAAGAGGTCGGTCGTCTACCCGGTCAAGCACAAGGTCCAGGTGCCCATGATAGACAAGAGGCAGGCGCAGGTCGTCTCCCTGATGGGCGCCGAGGTCCAGCTGATGGACCTCGAGACGTACGAGATGTTCCAGCTGCCCATCCCTGAGGAGTACAAGGACTCGCTCAAGGCCGGCGAGGACGTCATGTACATAGTCGCGATGGGCCGGAAGAAGATCATGCGGGTGTGAGGATGCCCAGCCGCGGAATGCTGACGTTCGCGGACGCGGTCGACACATACGAGGATTCTGAGTTCGTCATACTAGGCGCTCCCTTCGACAGGACCACG
>JAUPMC010000134.1 GCA_030836605.1 Thermoplasmatota archaeon
CCGATCGCGCGCATCACGCCGATCTCCTGTCTCCTCTCGGCGATGTTCCTTATGGTTATGATGCCCAGCCCGGAGATGCCCACGATCAGCCCGACCCCGAGGAACACCTCCATCAGCTGCATCACGGACGAGGTCATCGTCATCGCCTCCTCGACGATGTCCCGGACGACGACGCCGTTCAGGCCGTACTCCGCGAGGCCGCTCTCGAGCTCGCCCAGCACCTGCTCGTCCGCGAGGCCCGTGCCCTGGACGGTGTCGACGTAGAGCAGTGTTTCGGCGGCCCCGGGGGCGTGCGACTCCACGAGCGCCTTCGTCGTGAATGCCCCGTACACGAGTATCTGGTCCATGATGCCTATGACCCTCATGTCCATGCTCGTCCCGTTGGTCGTCGTGACCGTGACGATGTCCCCGAGGTCGACATAGATCGCGCCTGCGGTGATGGTGAACATCGAGGAGACGACCGACCCGTCCAGTATGGTCAGGCTCGGGTCCCCCAGGACCGCGTTCCAGGCCTCCTCGTCGGACCCGTACGCCGCGTCCCTCTGCGCGAGCGAGAACCTCCCCTCCTCGAGCATGAGGTCGCTGAACCCCACGAGGTTCCTGCTCGCGGAGACGTTCCCGCCCTTCACGGAGAGGGTGACGGTGGCGATGCTGGCCGTCTCGATCCGCTCGACCGCGTCGACTCCGAGCTCCCCGTTCGCGTACTCGATGGCCGACGTGAGGTTCTCCTCCGGGGCCTCCCTGAGCGTGTACCCGACGATCTCGAAGCCGCCTGAGAACTTCTCGGAGAGCGTGTCCACACTCTCCCTCTGGAACGACGCGATCATCGCTATCACGATGACCGTGAACATGATGAGCGCGAATATGAACAGGGTGAGGCCCGTGCGGAACTTCTTGTTCATGGGATAGCTGATGGCCGCCCTGAACACGGGAAGGAGCGTCCTCCCCCTCCCGAACGCCCTGACGAGGCCCGCCAGCATCAGGTCGCTGTTGAACATGGCTATCAGGACGCCGCCCGTGCACATCAACACGCCCGATATGATGAACATCTCGAGGTTGCCCTCGAGCACGCCGAACAGGTACGTCTCGATGCCGACCGGGTCTATGACCCAGTATATCATCCAGAACCCCGCGATGGAGAACGGGAACCTCGGCTTCGCGAACCTGACCGCGGCCATCGCCCCGCCGAATGCGATGAGGGCCATGCCCGAGGCCACGCCGGCCGATTGGCGTGAACTCGCCCCCCCGTAGATGAGCAGCAGCCCGACGGCCAGGGCGGCGAGCCCCGACACGAAGTACTTCCTCTCGGACTTCGCCAGGATGGGCTCCGGGATGTCCCGTATCGCCCTGACGATGTTGAGCCTGCTCACCCGCCAGGACGCGATGACCACGGTCATCAGTGTGATCAGGAAGCCCGCGACGGCCGCGAGCGCCAGGCTGGCCCATTCGAAGTGGAGGACGAACTGCAGCCCTCCCCCTCCCATCACCACGGAGAATGCGTTGACCATGAGGAACGCGATGACCAGCCCCGTGAATGTACCGACGACGGATGCCAGGAGTGCGTAGACCACGCCCTCGAACACGAACGACTGCGTGAGGTCGCCGCGCTGCATGCCGACCGCCCTGGATATCCCCATCTCCGGCTTCCGCTCCTCCGCCAGCATCACGAATATGTTGACTATGAGCGCGACGCCCGCTATGATCGTGAACGAGCTCATGAGCACGAAGAGCTGGGAGACCATGTCGGAGAGGGCCTCGGACTCCTCGACCCCGGCCCTCTTCACGTCCGCGTAGGTGTACTCGGCGTCGTCCTGTATCCCCGCCTTCAGCTCCTGGATGGCCTCGTCCGTGACGAGGTATCCTTCCTCTATCGAGCCCTCGCAGGACACGTCCACGACGTTGACCATCGAAGGCTCGAGGAAGACGCTGTCCTGGGCGTACCCGAGGTCCACGAACAACAGGTCGGCGAACCTCCAGTTGCCCATGCCCTCGTCCAGCGCTATCGCGGACACCTCGAGCGAGAGCGGGGCCGCGTTCTTTGGGTAGACGACGACGGTGTCCCCGACTCGCAGGCCCAGGCTGCCCGCGAGGTCCTCGTTTGCCACGGCCCTGCCGCCCGTGATCAGGTCCCTCGTGATCTCCTCCCCGCCGACGCTCACCAGGGAGTTGATGGCGTTGTCCGGGTCGTACGCGTAGATGTACGCCGAGGGTGTTGCGTTCCCGGAGACCGGCTCGAGGGCGGTGGCCACCTCCCGGATGGCGGGCGCCACCACGTCCACGTGCGGCAGGTCCCCCGCCTCCAGCGCGTCTATCAGGCCGTACGCGACACTCTCGTTGAAGAACTGGTGGATGCCAGCGTCGTCCTCGAGGACGATGTTGATGTCCATCTCGCCGGTGCTCTCGTACACGTCCCCCCTGATGATGTAGTCCATCGTGTCGCCGACGACGAGCGCGGCCGATATCATGGCGGTGGCGATGAGGAGCCCGACGACGATGATGGCGGAGTACCTCTTCCTCCTGAGGATGTTCCTCAGGGCCATCTTCGCGAAGACAGACCTCCTCGCGGCCAGCAGGCCAATCACCACGAGCACGAGGACGAACAGGAATGCCAGCTGCTCAAGGGCGCTCACAGGTCATCCCTCAATAGGGTGCCGGGACGAAGTCCTTCTCGATCGCCCCGTCCTTCATCATCACGACCCTGTCGGCCATCCTGCCGATGTTGTAGTCGTGCGTGACGACGATGAACGTCTGGCGGTTCTCCTTGTTCAGCTTCTTGAGCAGACTCATGATCTCCTTGGAGGACTCGCTGTCCAGGTTGCCCGTCGGCTCGTCAGCGAAGACGATCTCCGGCCTGTTGACGAGCGAGCGCGCGATCGTGACCCTCTGCTGCTGTCCACCGGAGAGCTCCGAGGGCTTGTGGTCCTTCCACTCCTCGAGGCCGACGGTCCTCAGCGACTCGAGCGCCTTCTTCCTGGCCTCCTTCGGGGCGGTCCCGGAGAGCAGCAGGGGCAGCTCGACGTTCTCGACCGCCGTAAGCACTGGCAGCAGGTTGTACGCCTGGAATATGAACCCTATCTTCTCCGCGCGGTACCTTGTCCTCTCGCGGTCGGTCATGTCGGTCAGGAGCCTCCCCCGGATGAGAACCTGCCCGTCGGTGAGGTCGTCCAGGCCAGATATGCAGTTGAGCAGGGTCGTCTTGCCGCACCCGGAAGGGCCCATGACGGCGACCATCTCGCCCTCTCTCACGGACAGGTCGACTCCCCTCAAGGCGTCCACCTTGACCTTCCCTGAGTCGTAGACCTTCCTCAGGTTCCTAGCCTCGACGATGCCGGCTCCTGGTGCGGCCTTGTCAGTCTTGTCATCAGCCACTGCGAACCCTCCCCAAGGGCCTC
>JAUPMC010000135.1 GCA_030836605.1 Thermoplasmatota archaeon
GGCGTGGTCGCACGACCGTATGAGGGAGACATCGACCCCGTCGACCATGGGGATGCTCGACATTATAGCGCCCGTGGCGACGATCGGCTCGGCGGACTTGTTGACGATCGCCGTTGGCGCGAGCCCGTTCACCCTCAGCTGGTACATCGAGTACGACCCGACGGTGGAGCCCTTCCCGTACGGGAAGCACAGGACCGTCCCCGCGACCGAGGCCCCGCGGCACTCGCACTCCGGGTCCAGTATCTCCCCGGTAGCGGGGTCTATGCCCCCCAGGAACGAGAGCGGCGTCTGGAACGCCACGGCCTTGCCCTCGCCCACGCCAGCCCTGATCCTGCGCCCCTTCATTATCGTGATATCGCCTCCAGAAGCTGCCCGGTCGTCCTGAATGTGGGCCGTTGCTTCCCCAGGGTAGGGAGGTAGACCATGGCCTTCCCCGAGTCGGACGCGGTCCTCTTGTACATGCGCTCGATCGGCGAGACGACCATGCAGGTGTCGCAGAGGACCTTGCCGAACCTCTTCAACACCCGGACGGCGTCTGGGCACGCGGCGTAGGCCTTCCTGCAGGTGCAGAACCACACGTCAGCGTCGCCCGCCGGCTTCCTATCCTTCAGGAACCTGGCCATCGACCGGAGCTCAGACGGTGAAGAGTGCGGACAGCCGATGGCCACGAGGTCCCAAGAATCATCCCCTTTGAGCGAGTCGCGGCACCCGGCCAGCTCC
Organism: Thermoplasmatota archaeon; assembly: GCA_030836605.1. Classification (GTDB taxonomy): domain Archaea; phylum Thermoplasmatota; class Thermoplasmata; order UBA10834; family UBA10834; genus UBA9653. The sequence continues at coordinate 721 of JAUPMC010000135.1, forward strand.
GATGCCGGCAGCGACACGCGCTCCTCCACCCGGGACATGTCCGGGCGCCTCCGGTCCCCGCGGTCAGAGTAGACGTACATCGACACGGCGCTCGTCGCGGCCATGGCCGCCCCGAAGGCCTTGTGCTCGTCCTGAGAAAGCGACAGCCCGGGAAGGTATGGTATCCTGTTGCCTGCTATCTTGCCGACGACGTACCCCGCGAGCGGGACCAACCCTGGCGGGACCGCCTCCAGGTCTATCCTGACCCTGGGCGCCCTGTTCTCCTTGAGATGGAGCCCGTACTCCGCGGTCTTGCCTATGATCGCCGACGCCAGCGCGGACGGTCCACCCTCCCTGTTAGTCATCGCTCTGAGCACGGAGTTGGCGAAGACGGTCGCCGAAGACTCGGCCCACGCGAGATGCTGGCCCGGCCGGGGTCGGTTCCCCGACAGGTAGGGCGTGCAGGTGTATAGCGGCTCCAGGCCCATGGCGGAATACGCCGACACTATCCTGGATTGCTTCTCCTTGAATCCGTCCTCGATCCCCATGGAGCGCCAGCGCCTCAAGTCCAGGCCCAGAGGGTTCACCGAGGCGCGCACGGTCGCCTTGGCCTCCTTGGAGAAATCCTCGAGGAACCTGATGCCCGCGTCACCTATGGTCTTGAACGATGCGCCTGACACTTGGGCGGACGATATGGGTATCAGGCGCTCCGCCCCGTATATGTCGCCTATGGCGACCACGAGTTCCATCGCCTTCTGGCGCCCGGAGCCCTCCTCTCCAGCGAGTGTCCGCTCCTCGTTCGGAGTTAGATGCATCGTCCAGAAAAAGGACGACCGGTATAATAGCATGATGGGGCGGGAGGCGGGCCTGTCGGGAATTCCGGGCCGCCTAGAAGCGACCATTCGAACCCGAGTTCGAGGCTCTCCCCGCGCGTTGGTGCGCACCGGAGGCCTCAGTGATATCCAAGCTACACTACAGGCCCGTGCGGGCGTAGGCCATGTCCGTATATCTATGTTCCCTCATCCCCGGGCCGGACCTCTAGGCCGGGATTCACAGGGTGATGCCTATCATGACCAGCCCGGCGACAACTACCACTAGCGCGACCGCCTGGGGCCAGGTGACGCGTTCCTTCAGGAACGCGACCGCGAGGAGCGCGGTGGCGATCGGGTACGCGCTCGTGACGGGCACGACCAGGGACGCGGTCCCCCCCTCGAGCGCGTAGGTATAGGCGAACGCCCCGAGCACGTTGAGCAAGAGGGCGAGGCCTCCGATGACCCACGCCGACCTCGTGGGGTTCTCGCCCTTGAGGTGGACGGGCCGGACCCTCCTCGCCCACGCGTACATGACTGGGGCCGTCAGGGACGAGATGATGTAGAAACCGAACATGTTCCCCGCGGAGACCGCGTCTATGGCGACCTTCTGCGTCAAGCTCCAGACCCCCCACGCGAGGAACGCGAGCATCGCGAATATGAGGGACCTCCTGCTGAGGGAGTTGGCCGCTCCCGGATTCGGCTCGTAAGACAGCGCCATCACGCCTCCGATGATGGCGAACACGCCGAGGCCCTGGATAACGGTGAGACCCTCCCCGAGCATCAGCGTGGCGCCGATGACGACTATGACAGGGTACGCGGCCGAGATGGTCCCAACAATCGCGACCTGCCCCTCGAGGATGGACTCGAAGTAGCACAGGTACCCGGAGATGCCGACCACGCATGACGCGGTGGCCAGGACGGCATCCCACAAGCCTATCTCGACGGACGCGTCGCGCCATAGTAGGAACGCCACGGTGTACGCGACCCCTTCGACCAGAGCGATTATGAGCGCGACGCGGGCGACCCCCAGCCTCCCGGTGCTGTACTTGGCGAATATGCCGCTGAGGCCCCAGAAAAGGGCGACCGTCAGCGAGAGGATGAACCAGCTCTGCGTCTTAACCGCACTCCCGGGGCGGGGGCCCCACCAACGAGAACGCATGGCCGTATTGAATTGTTTGCATGGTGGGGCTTGGCGTCGCGGAATGGGAGGAACGAAATATCGCGTACGCCCTGAGGTGGGACCAGATAGCACATGGGCGCCGTGAGGAAGAGACCGCTCGGGGTGACGGTCCTGGCAGTCGTCCAGGTCGTTTCCGGGCTGCAGATGCTCGGGAGCGCCATCTGGGCGCTGGCAGTCGCCTCAATAGCGAGCACTCCCGATGGGCAGGAGACGCTGGCGGACACCCTGCCCCAATGGATGGCGGAGAACGCCGCCGCGATCTTCGGCGTCCTAGGTATCGTGATCCTCGTCCTGGCCATATGGTCGTTCCTCCTGGCGAGAGGATATGTCAGGGGGGTCGAGAAGGCGAGGGCGCGTGGCAGGAAAGTGGCGTTCTACGCGATCCTGCTCGCCATACTGACCATCGTGTTCGTGCCGAACAGGACGGATCCTGGCTCCCCCTGGTGGACCATCGTGTTCAACATAGCGATATACATCTATCTGAACTCGGAGAAAGTGAGGGCGTACTTCAAGAACGGATGATGGGGTTTCAGGGTGTTTGGGGCTGCGGGCCCGGGGCTCACTTCTTCTTGAAC
>JAUPMC010000136.1 GCA_030836605.1 Thermoplasmatota archaeon
CACCTATCGACACCGTGATCGTGCGCGAGAACACCGAGGGACTATACAACCGGCGAGAGGAGGAGGATGCCGAGGGGGTGACCACTCACAGGCGCGTCTCGAGGATGGCCTGCGAGAGGATAGTCGATTTCGCGATCGACCACGCCCTCGCGCTCCACCGGAGGAGCATCTGCGCGGTCCACAAGGCGAATGTGCTGAGGAGGTCGGACGGCCTGTTCCTAGAGGTCTTCAGGGAGCGGATGTCCGCCCGCGGGGCTGGTCTCGTCGCGAGGGACCAGCTCGTAGACTCCGCGGCGATGCTCCTCGTGACAGAACCTTCGAGGTTCGACGTGATGGTGACGCTCAATCTCTACGGAGACATCCTTTCGGATGTCGCCGCCGGAGTCGCTGGAGGCCTCGGGTTCGCCCCGTCAGGGAACATCGGCCCGACGCACTCGGTCTTTGAACCGGCCCACGGTTCGGCCCCCGACATAGCGGGAAGGGGGATCGCGAACCCTACGGCAACGATCCTCGCGGCCGCGATGATGCTGGACCATATCGGCATGGGGAAGGAGACGGCGCGAGTCCAAGCCGCGGTGTGCTCCACCTACGCCTCCGGGGACTTGACCGTCGACATCGGCGGCCGCCTGGGCTCGGAGGCCTTCACAGACCAAGTGGTCCGAAGACTGCGCGCCTGAGCCGCCTGAAGGGCGAGACGGCAGAGGACCACTGACGGGACAGGAACCCGGCGAAACTGACCTCGGGCTCAGACACGCGCGCCTTCCTGAAACCGAGGAACAGGAGCGCGGCGGTGGAACCCAGGAGCAACGCCATCTCCCACGCCGAGAACAGACCGAGATACGCATCCTCCACGAAATCCATGGATATGTGCACTCCCCAGAACACGAGGGGCACGGCGAGCCGCGACGCCGTCGCGACCGGACCCACGACCATGACGGCGACTGGGCTGTGTAGCAAGGACTTCCACTGCCCGTCCGCGCTCGTCAGGGCATCGAAGTCCAGGACGCTAGTGACACCGTGGACGTCGACATACGCCTTCAATCCGAACAGGTGGTCGATGTCGATGAATGCCCCGAACATGAGCGCTATGAACGCATCATTCCTGTCGAGGGACATGACGTATATCAGCAGGAAGCTCACGACGAGGTGCGTTACAGCCAACATGAGTCTTCAGAGCCTGGTCGTCTCATCGATTATCCGCCTGGGTATATCTCGATGTCGGTGTCTCCCGGGCCCGTGCACGCGCGTTCTGTTGGAAAAAGGAAGTGCGGGGGCTGAGATTCGAACTCAGGGACCCCTTCGGGACCAGACCCTCAATCTGGCGCCGTTGACCGGGCTTGGCTACCCCCGCGTTATGGTGGCTGGCCCGCCTTCGTAAAGCGTTTACCGATTAAAGCCTTTCGTTGGCGGGCAGTCGCGACTCCCGCGCTTCGGCCGCCTCCGGGCAAGGGCGAGTCACAGACTCATGAAATAAATACTCTGTTGCGATACCCTCTCACAACATCTTGGGACCGGGGCACATGCTCCGGAATCAAGACGGCAGGGGAATGTGCAAATGATAGGATTCCCAAGGGGAAAGATCGCGTTCCGCATGCTCCAGGACAGCGACCTGGAGTCACTTCACTGGGGAACGTTGGACGTGCTTGAGAACGCCGGCATCAAGGTCGTCAGCGAGGAGTGCCTGAAACTGCTCGAGGACGCGGGGTGCACAGTCGACAGGAAGCAGAGCCTCGCGAAGATCCCGGGCAACCTTGTCGAAGAGGCGATAAGCAAGGCCAAGAAGAACATCACGCTCTGCGCCAGGAATCCGAAGAACGACGTCGTCCTCGACGGGAGGCGGACATTCTGCTGTACCGACGGCAACGGGACGAGTGTCATGGACTTCGAGACCGGCAAGAGGAGGATGTCGACCAGCAAGGATCTGGCCACGGTAGGCAAGGTCGCCAACGCGCTGGACTCCGCCCATATCTTCTGGCCGTGCATCAGCTGCCAGGACATCCCTGACTACTACCGGCATGTCGCGGACCTCAAGGTCGCCCTCATGAACATCGAGAAGCACGTCCAGGTCGAGACCACGAGCCACAGGAGAGAGGCGCAGTGGCTGGTCAAGCTCGGCACCGCGCTCGCCGGAGACGAGAAATCCCTCAGAAGGAGGCCAATATTCTCGTCGATGCACTGCCCGTTCTCCCCGCTACAGCTCGACGGTGGGTCCACTGAAGGAGCTCTCGCCCTCGCCAGGGCCGGCGTGCCGATATCGTTCTACGGCATGCCACAGGCAGGCATAACCGGGCCTGTGACCCTCGCAGGGTCGATCATAGTCAACAACGCGGAGGTCCTCGGTGGCCTGACGATGGCGCAGCTGGCGGCCCCCGGTTCACCGTTCATGTACGGCACGGGTGGCGCGGCCTTCGACATGAAGACGATGACCTGGGCCGGAGGCGGCCCTGAGCGCGCCCTGATATCCGCCGGGGCAGGCGAGCTCGCGCACTTCTACGGGTTCCCGATACTCTGCGGCGGCATAGTCACATCCGCCAAGGTCCCAGGGCCTCAGTCGTGCTACGAGAAGATGTCGAGCGGGCTTCCCCAGTTCTACGCGGGCTGCGACATGGTCGCCGGCCTGGGCCTCCTGGACGATGTCACGATGCTCTCGTACGAGCAGATGGTGATAGACAACGAGATGGTCAAGATTATGGCGAGGCTCGCGCAGGGCGTCGTCGTGGACGACGACCACATGGCCATAGACCTCATCAAGAAGGTCGGCCCCGGTGGCAGCTTCCTCCCGGAGAGGCACACCATGGCGTGGCTGAACAAGGAGCACTTCATAACCGAAATCACGGACAGGCGCACGGGCGAGCTGTGGGAGGCGGACGGCAAGAAGAGCGTCGTCGACCGCGCCCATGAGAAGGCCGCGAGGATCATGAAGGAACACCAGGTACAGCCCGTATCGCCAGATGTCGCGAGACAGTTCGAGATGATTGTCTCCGACGCTGAGAAGGACATCAAGCAGCACGGCCTGGAATAAGTACTCCGGCAAAATCTATTAGGCCAAACCAGCTTCGGGCTGGACGGAGGGTGGAGGAGCCGCCCAGCCCCGAGAAACCTCTTCCACAGGTGCTACTTTGATCCAATCCGAGCTGATACGGGACTTCGAGATGCAGATGCGCGAGCTGCGCATAGGCCATACGGTTCTAAAGAGGGCTCAGAAGCTCGAGAAGAAGCTAGGCGTCAGGCGCCTCCATCTCAAGCTCGAGGGGGAGAACCCGTCCGGGACGCACAAAGACCGGATGGCGCTGCTCCTGGCCCTGGACGCCAGGAACAAGGGCAAGAAGGTCATGGCCGCGGTGACCTGCGGCAACTACGGCGCCGCGCTCGCTTATGTATGTGGAAAGCTGGACATGCAGTGCCAGATATACGTGCCGTCGACCTTCGCCGCCACGAGGAACAAGGACATCGAGGCGTACGGGGGCCGCATAGTCGTCGCGGAAGGGGACTACGAGGCCGCCCTCAACGCGTCCCTCCGGGACATAGACAGGAACGGATGGTACAACGCGAACCCCGGAGGGACGAACAAGGAGATTGCCGTGTACTCGTACTCGTTCATCTCGAAGGAGATGGCCGTGGAGCTGGGAGGGCAGCCGGACTGGGTCTCGGTCCCGTTCGGGAACGGCACGCTCATCGCCGGCGTCTGGCAGGGTTTCAGGTCGATGAGCATGAAACCAAGGATACTCGGGTACTCCAACAACAACTCGGCCGTGCGGGGACTTGTGAACAAGTCCAAACAGCCGATCCCGGTCCCCGACCTGCAGATAACGCACATCAACGAGCCCCTCTCGGGCAACTTCCTCCTCGACGACAAGGAGGGCATGGAGGCGGTCCTCGACTCCAACGGCGCCGCGTTCGAAGTCTCCGATGAGGAGCTCCTCAAAGCGTCGAAGCTCATCATGGCGCAGGAGGGCATCGACGTGTTGCCGGCCTCCGCGGGCGCTGTCAAGGCGATTGAAGACTTGGACTCGAGGAACCACACGTTCGTCGCGGTCTTGACCGGCCGCGGCCACGGTCAAGCCTGAGAGGATGGACACAAATGTCCATCAGCGTGATGGACATAGTCGTCCAAACAACATTTTAATACATCAAGGCACATTGCCAGCCCCGATGGACGCAACCGCAGGTCAAGTGAAGCTGATTCTTCTCGGCGTGACCCTAGGGGTCCTTGTCGACCTGCGGATCGAAGGCCTGTAACGGGCGCGCGACCTTTGGGGTGTTGTGATGTCCGTTCGGGCCGTATCAAGGAGTGTGAACAAACGATGAAGGGCGCCAAAGCCGCAGTCGAACTACTGCAGAGGCAGAACGTGGATGTGATGTTCGGCATACCCGGTGGCGTCCTCCTGCCATTCTACGACGAGCTCGTGGACTCGGACATAAGGCACATACTCGTCAGGCACGAACAGTGCGCCGCACACATGGCCGACGGGTTCGCCAGGGTGTCCAAACGCCCGGGCGTGTGCATAGCCACCTCCGGGCCAGGGGCCACGAACCTGGTCACGGGCGTGGCGACGGCGTTCATGGACTCCTCCCCCATAGTCGCGATCACGGGACAAGTGGCTACGGGCGTGCTCGGGAACGACGCGTTCCAGGAAGCGGACTCGTTCAGCCTCATGATGCCCATCACGAAGCACAACTTCAGGATCACCGACCCGAAGATGCTGGCCGAGACATTCAACAAGGCCTTCATGATCGCGATGACCGGGCGCTACGGCCCGGTCCACATCGACCTCCCAACCGACATACTCACATCGGAGGTCGCCGAGGAAGACCTTGGCAAGACCGTCCGGGTCCCCAAGCCGAAGAGGAACCTGTCGGGCCTGCTCGACGCGATAAAGCTCCTCGAGTCGGCTGAGAGGCCGACGATAATGGTCGGCGGAGGAGTCTCGTGGTCCAGGGCGGGCGGGGAGATCACGCGACTTGCGGAGATGCTCAAGGCGCCCATAGTCACGACGCTCATGGCCAAGGGGTCTGTGCCCGAGACGCATCCGCTCGTGCTAGGCGTCTGCGGCATGCACGGCCGCCAGGTGGCCAACTACGCCCTCAACAACTGCGATGTCCTGCTCGCGATAGGCACCAGGTTCAGCGACCGCGTGACCGGGAAGCTGAGCGAGTTCGGGACGAAGACGAAGGTCGTCCACGTGGACATCGACTCTTCGGAGATAGGCAAGAACGTCAAAGGCAGGGTCG
>JAUPMC010000137.1 GCA_030836605.1 Thermoplasmatota archaeon
GAGGCTGAACGATATCGCGCTGTCCATCCCGTGGCTGGTCCTCATGATCATCATCGCTGCCTTCATGGGCTCGATCGACCTCACGGGCATCATCCTCGTGATCGGGTTGACCGGCTGGTCTGGGACCGCTCGTCTCGTCAGGGCGCAGGTCCTGTCGCTCAGGGAGAGGCAGTACATCGAGAGGGCCAAGGCGATAGGCTCGGATGACATGCACATCATAACGAAGCACATCCTGCCAAACGCGTTCCCGCTCGTGTTCGCCAACACCATCCTCACGGTCGCCGGGTCGATCCTCGCGGAGGCGACCCTCAGCTTCCTCGGCCTCGAGCCGCAGGGAGTGGTCACCTGGGGGACGATGCTCTCGGACGCCCAGGAGTCCGGCGCGTTCACGATCGGCCTTCACTGGTGGATCGTGGCACCTGGCCTGTGCATCGTGGTCGTGGTGCTCGGGTTCACCTTGCTGGGGTACGCCCTGGACGATGTGATGAACCCGAAGCTCAGGAAGAGGTAGGGCGGACCCCGCGCGGGCCGCCTCCGCGTCCGGAGGAGTGTGTGTTCAGCCCCGCCGCCGGCCGACGGCCCGGAGCGACATGCCAGATACCCTGAATTCGTGAGCTCTCGGCATCGAAAGTGGTTTATAGCGTATCGGTGATTAGCAGGGTGTCCTTCTATGGGGGCATGGGGGGAATAGGGACGCGTTGTCTGAGGACGACATTAGCAGGGCGAGCCGTGGTTTTCATACGCACGAGCGCCCGCGCTGCGCCTCTCCCCCGTGGGAGCGAGATGAATCGCAGGGAGACAGAGTGTTGAGAATCGATATGGAGTGGTGATGAAGTCATGTATGATTTGAGTGCCAGCAGGTTGACTGCGTTTGTAGCCGTCATCGTTGCCGCGTTGATGCTCGGCTCACCGGCCTGGGTCTTCGCAGACACGGACGTGGGCCCGGTGGGAGAGGTGTCCGCGGCGGACGGGACGAGGATTTTCAAGATTGGGGTGGTGGACATGACCATATCCACACTCAATCCGAACACATACACGATGGTCGCTGAGGGGATGGCGATCTTCCCGATGTTCAGCACCCTTATGCAATGGGACGCCGCGGGTGAGAACATCGTCGGGGACCTCGCCAAGAGCTGGACCTTCTCCCCAGACGGCCTGACCTACGAGTGCGAGCTCGTCGACACCGCCTATTGGGTCGTGTGGGACGCGGACGCCGACGTCCTGGTGAAGGGCCCGCAGGTGACCTCGGATGATGTGAAGTGGTCGGTCGACACGCTCGCGGCCGAGGACGGCAGCAGGCTGAACAGCTACTGGCCGGAGTTCGACGGCCTGAACATCATCCAGGAGACCTGGTGCGACGACTCGATGCACTTCGGCATAACCATCAGGGAGCCATTCGTGCCCTTCCAGGAGTCACTCATGGGCAACCCGATATTCCCGAAGTACATCTGGGAGAACGAGGACTTCATCAACTTCGACAACTACCCGTTCGTCAGCTCGGGGGCGTTCTTCTACAAGACCGAGGGCGACCCGGACGCTGGCTTCGTCGAGCTTGGGCGCAACCCTTACTGGCACGGCGACGTGAGCTACGGGTGGCAGCTACACGTGGATGACTACGTCATGGTCAGGTACGACGACGCGACCACTCTCTACGAGGGCCTGAAGAACGGCGATGTCGACTGCATGATGGGCGTTGAGCCCGCGACATTCGTCTACGACCTGCCGGACCAGACCAACCTGGTCGGATACTCTCAGTCCAACGGTTTCGTCTATGAGTTCAACTTGAACCAGATGACGGACTCGCTGCGGGCGGAGCTCGGAGGCTCCTTCAACGCGGGTGAGAACAACCAGCTGCTGCTGGACCCGACGGTCAAGAAGGCGATCAGCATGAGCGTCGACAGGCAGGGGCTGATAGATGAGTACCTGTACGGCTACGGCACGTACACGACCACCCTCGTGCCGACGCAGAACCCGATGAGCCACACGTACGCCACAGACGGGCACGACTGTCTGCTGGACCCGGGCGCGACTGAAGCGATCATAGACCCGGTGGACCCGGCGGCGGCGAGACAGATGCTGATGGATGCCGGTTGGGCATACACCACCACTGGAGCCGCCGCCTTGGCTGACACGGTCCCGCTCTGCAAGGCTGGCGGGGCTGACCCGTTGTCGTTCAACTTCTACACGCTGGACACGTCAAACACGTGGGAAGGGATGTGCAACGACATCGTCAACTGGACCAGTGAAACCGGCGTGCTGTTGACTCTCGAGCTGTGCAGCGTGAACGAGCTGAACACCATCTGGTACGCGGCGGACTACGACATATGGCTCTGGGACTGGGTCCTCTATCCATACGGCGAGGCCGTCTCCTCGGTGCTGTCCCTGTTCACGACCGATGTGATCGGGACTGACAGCGATGTGTACGTCTCGTCCGCTGAGTACGACGCGATGTACAACGAGGCCATCAGGGAGATGGACTACTACAAGAGGCAGGAGATCTGCTACGACATGCAGGACTGGGCCTACTTGAACAGAGGTTGCCAGGCACTGGCGTTCAGGGAGGACCTCTACGCGTTCAACATCAACAACTGGGAGAACTTCGGGGACCTCGAGAACGAGTACTTCATGCTCCCCGACGTGTGGCCGGTCTGGCTGAGCGCCCAGATGAACCCGGTGGGTAACGCGGCCCCCTCAATAGGCGGCGTCAGCGTGACGTACAACACGGTGAGCAACGTCGCTGAGGTCGGCACGGCCGTCTCGTTCTCCGCTGTCGGTATCTCGGATGACTACCAGGCCGCGGGAGACCTCGAGTACAAGTGGATCTGGGGCTTCGGCGAGGACCAGGAAGTGGCGGGGTCGAGCGTCGACCACTTGTTCACCGAGGATGGCGAGTACTCGGTCACCCTGGTCGTCAGGGAGACCGCCCCTGCGGGCTCCCACGCGGACTACCTGTCGTCGTACTACACCTTCTACGTGACGGTGCACGACATGAGCAACATGGCCCCGCACGACCTCTCGATCGCGATGGATATACCGGACCCGACTGCTGGTGAGCTAGTCACCTTCACCGGGACCGCCGTCGACGACGAGGGGGACGAGATGTACTACTCGTGGGACTTCGGAGACGGATCGTCCGCTGTCGTGGGCGACGTCGCCGAGCACCAGTTCCCCGCGGATGGCTCGTACACCGTCACGCTGATGGTCGATGACCATCACTACGGTGAGCTGGGCACGAGGCCCGCGACTGAGAGCCAGTTGCTGGCGGTCGGCCCGAACCACGCGCCATCGATATCCGTGCCTGACTATGGCGAGATCACCGTGAAGGTGTCGCAGACGTTCACCGCCATGGCGAGCGACTCGGACCCGAGGGACGCGCTCAGGTACACCTGGGACTGGGGCGACGGCACAATGACCGTGACATCGGCCCCGTACGTGGACCACGCGTACGAGTTCAAGGGCTCGTACGTCGTGACGGTGTACGCGGATGATTTGACCGGCCTGGAGAACCACAATGTCTCCGACACCGGCGCCGTGACCGTCGTGGTGTCCGGAAACAACATCCCGGCCATCGTCGAGTTCATGGTGAACAGCGCCACCTCGTACCTGGGTCAGACATTGACCTTCACGGCGACCGCCGGGGACGCGGACGGGGACGCGCTGACGTTCACCTTCGACTGGGACGATGGCACGACGACCGTGAGGAGTTTCGCAGCGACTGGCCCGAATGAGCAAGTCGAGTGCGTCGTCGAGAAGACATACGCAGCCGCCGGGACTTACTCGGTCTATCTGACGGTGACGGACGGCACCGCGACCGCATTGTCGCCCGAGCTGTCCGTGACGGTCGAGGAGAACACGGCCCCGGTCATAACCGCGTTTGCGCCGGAAGCGTACTGGGACACGGACCTCGCTATGGACTTCGTAGTGTCTGCGTACGACGAAGACGGCGGCGACACCCTGGGCTACACCTGGGAATGGGGCGACGGCCTGACCGATGTGACAGCGATATCTGTCGCGACGCACACGTACGCCGATTCCGGAGTGTACACTGTCGGCGTCACGGTCGATGACGGCAAGGGCTTCTCCGACTACGCGGAGGCCGATGTGACCATCAACGGCGTGCCGTACATCGACCCGCTGCTGAGCGTCATGTCCGTCGATGAGGATGCCGCGGACGACTACTCCGTGAGCGCGTACGACGATGACGGCGACGCGCTGACGTGCATGTGGAACTTCGGCGACGGCACAGGCTACTTCTTCGGCCAGACTGTCAGCCACACGTACGCGGACATGGGCACGTACACCTACAGCGTATATGTCTGGGACGACTTCGTCGCGTACAGGCCTGACACCCACAACGTGACGAGCAGCTCGACTGTCAACGTGGGCTCCGCGCTCATCGACGACCCGCCGGCCATAGAGCCGCTGGCCGACATCAACGCCGTCGAGGGCGAGGAGGTCGAGATCTGGGCCTACGCGAGCGATGACGGAGGCGTCGACGCTCTGACGTACACCTGGGACTTCGACGACCTGTCCCCCCTGCTCGTGGCTGACCCGCCGGTCAACCATGTCTGGGACGCCGCCGGCGACTACACGCTGACCGTCTGGGTGAGCGATGAGTCCGGCCTGCCGGCGAACACCGTCTTCGCGACGGCCGCCGTGCATATCGTGGGCGACAGCCCGCCGGTCGCGGACGCCGGAGGTGACAGGACCGTGGCCGAGGAGGTCTCGGTGCTGTTCACCGGCGAGGACTCGTACGACGACCTGGGCATAGATGGCTACGCTTGGACCGTGCACGACTACGACGGTGACTACACCTTCGACACGATGTCGTTCAGCTACACGTTCAGCATGCCTGGCGTGTACTACGTGGACCTCATCGTCGAGGACACCATCGGACAGCTCTCGGCTACAGACACGATCGCCGTGACGGTGACGGACGAGACCGCGCCGACGGCGAACGCTGGGCCTGACCAGACGGCCCCCAACGGGACGACGGTCCTGTTCTCCGGGAGCGGGGTTGACGGCGACGACTACGACACCGCGCTGGACTTCGAGTGGACCTTCATCTACGATGGTGCCCTCGAGACGATGACCGGCGAGTCGCCCTCGTTCCTGTTCGAGATAGTGGGCGGCTATGTGATCACGCTGACGGTCACGGACGACGCGGGCAACTCCGCCGAGGACGATATGACCGTCACGGTCGAGGATGTCGTGGACCCAGTGGCGAACGCTGGCCTTGACCAGACGGTCGACGAGGGGGACACGGTCACCTTCGACGGCTCTGGCTCGTACGATGCCGACACTAGCATCATCGTGTATGAGTGGGACTTCACCTACGATGGTGCGCCGGAGACCCTGACGGGAGAGACCCCGTCATTCGTCTTCGACATAGCGGATTCGTACGTGGTCACACTGACCGTCACGGACGAGGGCGGCAACACGGGCACCGACACGGTGACGATAACCGTCAACGAGGTTGTAATCAACGACCCGCCGGTGGCTAACGCGGGCGCGGACCAACCGGATGTCGTCACGGGTGACACCGTGACGTTCGACGGCTCGGGCTCCACGGATGATGTCCTGGTGACGGACTACACCTGGACGTTCACGTACGACGAGACCGCGCAGGAGTTGACGGGCGTCTCGCCGACGTTCGTGTTCGATATCGCCGGCGAGTACGTGGTGACGCTGACGGTGAGCGACGCGGAGGGCCTGACGGCCACGGACACTGTGACCATAACGGTCACGGACGCCGAGCCGCCACCCGCCGAGAACGTCGCGCCGGTCGCGGACGCGGGCACTGCCCAGACGGTCGACGAGGGCGAGACTGTGACCTTCGACGGCTCAGCGTCCGCCGACTCCGACGGCACCATAGCCTCGTACGTGTGGACGTTCACGTACAACGGGACGGCCCAGACGCTGACGGGCGCGGCGCCGACCTTCGACTTCGAGGTAGCTGGCACGTACACGGTGACCCTTACGGTCACCGATGACGACGGGGCCACGGGAACGGACACGGTCATCATCACCGTCAACGCGGTGGAGCCGCCACCGGCGGACGACGATGACGAGAAGTCGTTCCTCGAGGCCTATGGCCTGCCGATCGCGCTGATCGTGGTCGTGCTGGTCGTCGTGGTCGTCGCCATGCTGCTCATGAAGAAGAAGAAGAGCGGCTGAAGCGGGGCCCGCTGGAGAAGCGGCAAACCCTTTCGAGAAACCTTTTAATTCCCTTTTCTGGCCATGTATCGTCTGAGGTGACGTGCTCCTCAGGCCTGGAGACGTTGCCTGTCGTCCACCGCCGCCAACGACGTCTCCTCCAAGGGTGCCTCGGGCTCGGGGGCGGCGTCCAGCGCGGCCATCGAGATCATGTCGAGCTGGAGGCACGTGTGGATGTAGTCCAGGTTCTTGTCGACGTGCGTCGAGCATGACGCGGCGCAGCTGTCCTCGATCATCCTCGTCAGCACCGAGTCGATCCTGTTCGACGCCCTCGGCTCCCTCTTGAGGATGCCTCCGCTGAGCGTGAAGAACGATGGTCCGATGACCCTCCTGCCCGTCGAGGAGGCGACTGATGCCAGCTCCTCCTCGTGTCTGTCCACTACCGGCTCGCCAAGTCTAGTCGCTCTGTCCAATTCCCATCCCTCTGGAGAGCTATGATATGTATCTTCCCGTTCGTATATATAAGTTGTCAGAACGGCGTCCCGCTCTGTCCGTCGCGTCAAGTGCTCCCGCGCCGGATGGCGGCTATCGCGAGCCTGGCCGCCCCGTCGACGAGCCTGTCGCACCTGACCCTGTGCTCCGGGGACTTGAAGTCCCCCTTGTTGAGGTCGTGGCACTTGCAGGACCCGAACTCGGAGACGAAGTCCCGGAAGATGGTGTTAGCGGCCTCGTAGCTCCTCGTCTTGTCACCCTCGGGACCGGTCCTTCCGAGGCTGGCGCCCACCGCCATGACGGCTCCCGACAGCGCGCCGCAGAGCTCCTCGGTCCTGCCTATGCCTCCGCCGAACGGCGTGGCCATCCTCAGGCACGCGTCCGGGAGGTCCGTCCCCTGCGCGTGGCAGACCCCTCTGAGCACAGACTCCGCGCAGTTGTAGCCTCTTGAGAAGCACTCCCGGGCGTGCGACCGCCCCTCCTCGGGTCCCCTCATCGTCTCATCCCTTGAGCGGGCTCTCCTCTATCGTCAGCGCTGGCGCCGTCGCGTCGATGGACGCCGTGACGCCCTCTGGCACGATCAGCTTCATCGCGCCGTGCCCGCAGCAGAGGCCGGTGAACGACGGGACGCCCTTCAGCTGCCCGATCCTGTCCTGGATGACCTCATCGAGGCTCGGTCCCGGCATCTCCCTCTTGGTGAAGCTGGAGACCTGGCCGAACACGAACCCGGCGGTCTTCTGAAGCTTCCCGGTCAAGAGCATGTGCGTGAGCAGCCTGTCGAGGTCGTACTCCGAGACGAAGACATCCTCGACGAACAGTATCCGCCCGTCCGTCCTCACGGCGTCC
>JAUPMC010000138.1 GCA_030836605.1 Thermoplasmatota archaeon
AGTAACTCGCCCCGTCCGAGAGAACAAGGAAGACTGTGAACATGGACTTTCAATCGCTCACGAAGAGCCAAGAGATCCTGAGAGCCGTAGCCGACCTGGAGTGGGAGGAGCCCACGCCGGTCCAGGAGCAGAGCATACCGATCGCCATGATGGGGGACGACCTCATGGCGCAGGCGCAGACGGGGACCGGCAAGACCGGCGCGTTCGCAATACCCATCCTCACCAGGATACCCCCTAGCAAGAGGATACAGGTCCTGGGCCTCGTGCCCACGAGGGAGCTCGCCATCCAGGTCGCCGAGGACTTCGACGACATGGCCAAGTACACCGGCCACAAGACCGTGGCGATCTACGGCGGCCAGTCGATCAACGTCCAGGTGTCCAAGATACGGAAGGGCGTCGAAGTGGTCATAGGCACCCCGGGGAGGCTCATGGACCTCATGCGCCGCGGGGAGCTCAACTTCGACGAGGTCTCCGTCGTCGTGCTCGACGAGGCCGACAGGATGCTCGACATGGGGTTCATCGACGACATCGAGTGGATACTCCAGAGGGTCCCGAAGCAGCGGCAGACGATGCTGTTCTCGGCCACGCTCCCCGAGGCCATCAGAGAGTTGGCCCAGAGGTACATGAGGAGCCCGAAGAGCGTCATCGTCAGCCAGGACACGCTGACCGTGGACCAGGCCGAGCAGAGCTACATGAACGTGGGCAGGAGGAACAAGCTGTGGGCGCTCTGCAGGATATTGGACACGGAGAAGCCGGCCCTCACGCTCATCTTCTGCTCGACCAAGCGCATGGTGGACATGCTCGTCCAAAAGCTGAGGGCGTACGGCTACTCCGCGGACGGCATACACGGGGACATGTCCCAGGCCTCCAGGGAGAAGGTCATGGACAGGTTCAAGGAGGGGAAGCTCAAGATACTCGTCGCCACGGATGTGGCGGCCAGGGGCCTTGACATCGATGACATCTCGCACGTGGTCAACTACGACATACCCGAGAACCCGGAGGACTACGTCCACCGGATCGGGAGGACGGCCAGGGCCGGGAAGACCGGGAAGGCCATCACGTTCGTGTCCAAGGAGGAGCAGCACCTCGTCAAGGCCATCGAGAACTTCGGCCGGACGACCATCCAGGAGGACGACGTCCCGGACGGCTCTGGCAGGGACAAGGTCAAGAGGCAGCTGGACCTGGACGAGTACGCCGATGTCTTCGGCATGGTGCCCTTCAGGATGAACATCGGGAAGGAGGACGGCGTGGACATGCTGAGCCTCATCAGGTTCATCATGAGGAAGGGGAGGGTCTCCGAGCACCTTATCGGGGATGTGACGGTCAGCAAGAGCACGAGCGATGTCAGGCTCCACAAGAGCATCGCGTTCTACGCGATGAAGGACCTGGAGAACTGCAACGTGCAGAGCAAGAGGGTCAAGATCGACCTGATCAGATGACCTAGGCGTTCAAGGCCCTGTTTATCTCGTCGGCCTTGACGTGGCCGACGACCTTGACATCGCACTTCTTTACGCCCTCGACTGTGAGCACCTGGTCCTTTATGGCTCTGGCGAGTTCGATGCCGACAGGGCAGAACGGGCTCGTGGGCATGAAGGTCAGGCTCACGGAATCCTCCTTCACGACGAGGTCGGACACGAGCCCCATGTCGTAGACGCTGACGCCCGTGTGCGGGTCCAGAACACCCCTCAGCGCCTCGACGACGAAGTCCTTGCGGTCCATGTCCAGCGGAGATACGGATTGTGGGTATTATAAACTGTCGAGTTTGACCTGGAGCTCAATGATAGATGAGCACGGCGAAGCCCGCGACGGCTATCGACTCGAGCTCGCCTCTCTCCGAGCTTATGCGCCTCTCGACCTCGTAGAACTCGGGCGTCAGCTCGACCGTTCTCCCGTCCCCGAGAACGACCGTCACGCCCTTGTCGATGCCGGCCAGCTGCTCCTTTGAGAGGGACGCCAGCATCTCCGCAAGCGCCTTCGCGTCCTTCTTGAACGTCGGCCCGAGCTTCGCGTGCACGGGCTTGACCTTGGACACCGATTCCTTGAGGGCGACCTTCTCCAGCACCTCGAGCCCCTCGGCCTTCAGGGTCGCCTTGATGTCATCCTCGGACCCTGGCATGAGCTCGAACGCCTTGGCGCCCACGACCTCGACCCTGACTATGGGCGCGTTCAGGGACATCCCCTTCGCGGCCTTCCAAGCCCTGACCGCGGCGACCATGTCCTTGACCGCCTCGCCCTTCCGCTCGGACTCGTCGTCCGCCGGGGGCGCCTCCGGCCACGGGGACACATGTATGCTCACGGGTTGCTCGTGGACCCTGAAGTTGTGCTGGTAGGAGTCCTCCGCCACGTGCGGCAGGAACACGGAGACCATCTTCAGGAGGCCGAACCCGACCGTGTAGAGCGCGTACTTCGCGCCCTCGTCGTTCTCCGCGTACGCCCTGTGCTTCACGAGCTCGATGTAGTGGTCGGCGAACTCGTGCCACAGGAAGTCCTGGATGAGCGCCATCGCGCGGTCGAACTCGTAGGCCTCGCACCTCGCCTCGACCTCGCGGACCAGCTTGCCGAACTTGCTGAGTATCCACGCGTCGACAGGGTGCATCGCGGCGGGCTTCGGCGGCCTCGCCTTGCACGCGCTCCCGACCATGCGCATGATGTTCCAGGTCTTCGTCGCGAGCCTGCTGCCCCGGACCAGCTCCTGCTCCTTGAACGCGTGGTCCATGCCCAGCGAGCACGTCGCTGCGTAGTACCGCATCGCGTCCCCGCCGTACTTTTCCAGCAGGGGCATCGGGTCTATGACGTTCCCGTCGGAGGTGTGCATCGGGCGCCCGTCAGGCGCCATGATGAACCCGTGGATCATGACCTCGTCCCAGGGCTTGCTCCCCGTGAGATGCAGCGACCTCAGGATCGTGTAATAGGCCCATGTCCTGATGATGTCGTGGCTCTGGGGCCTCATCGACATCGGGTAGAGCCTCTGGAATGCCTTCGGGTCCCGCTCCCAGAACGTGTTGTAGAGCGGCGAGATGCTCGAGTCCATCCAGGTGTCGAACACGTCCGTCGAGCCGACGTAATTGCCGCCGCATGCGCAGGCGGCCTTCGAGGGCGCCTTCACCGTGGGGTCGACATAGCACTCGGCCTCCTCGGCCAGGATGACGTCCCCACACCTGTCGCACTCCCAGAGCGGGATGGCGGTCGCGAAATACCTCTGCCTCGAGACGACCCAGTCCCAGGCGAGCGATTCGACCCAGTCCTTGATCCTGACCTTCATGAACTCCGGCTTCCAGACGACCTCGTCGATCTTCTGCATG
>JAUPMC010000139.1 GCA_030836605.1 Thermoplasmatota archaeon
CGGGTTCTGCAGTGACGACTCGTCGACGGTGACCGCGCCTTCGGGCGTAGTGGTCGGCGACATCATCAGGATGAACGAGTTCAGCGACGCGCTGAACCAGGCGGCGCTGCAGATAGATGTCCTGGCGTTCGACGCATGCATCATGTCGGCCGTGGAAGTGGCTTACGAGGCCTCCACCACGGACCTGGTCACATACATGGTCGCGTCCGAGATGTACGTCCCCTTCGACGGCTTCCCGTACGACCTGATGTTCGCGCCTCTGGCCGAGGACCCGGCGGCGACCCCGGAACAGCTGATAGACATGATGCTCCTGGGCTGGGACGGTTACTACCACTCCGGGAGGCAGCTCAACCTGGTCGTCACTGACGTCGAGGCAATGGGCGCGAGTCTCCCGGCTTACAAGGCCTGGTCCGACGCGCTCATCTCTGGACTCGACGAGAACAGGGCAGCGTACGAGGTCGCTGTGACCGCCGCTATCGGCAGCGACTACGCCGGCCCGATGCCTGACGTGCATGACCTGTGCGAGCAGCTGATCATCAACGTGGACGACGTGGCGGTCCAAGACGCATGCCGTGACGTCATGGCCGCGGTAGAGGAGACGGTCGTCGCGCTGCACACCGGAGGGTGGGCCCAGGACATGCACGGGCTGTCGATCTGGTGGCTGACGTTCGACCCCGCCTACTGGTATCACATCGACCAGTACGACGAAGGGGTCGCGTTCGCGGAGGACGCCGGCTGGTCAGCGTTCCTGAGGGCCTACAACGCCCTCCCCTGAAGGGGACCGAGGAGGCGCGAGCGGCCGGGCCTACGGGGCATGGCAGGCCGCCCGACGTCTCATATACATAGCCTGGCAATCTAGGCTTCGGGGAGGAACATGGGAGGCCTGGGACCGTATCCGCAGCCGTACACGATGCAGGACGAGCAGAGGGTCGAGCCGAGGCGGGAGAAGCGCGTGGCCCCGCAGGACCGGCGAGCGGACATCATGGTCCTCGTGGGCGTCTCGATTATCATAGCGTCCCTGTTCATGCTGTGGCTCTGGGGCATGGGATACCTCTGACTGGACCCGGCGTCCGACCGCGCCGCGCTGACAAAGGATGGGCGCGCCCCCGGAGTCCCCGGGGGCGCCTGCAAAGGTTTTCTCAGCCGATCAGATCATAGAGCGGGACGCACGCGTTCGTCCACTCGCGCTCGAGCGTGAGCACGTCCTCCATGAACCACGCCTCGAGCCCGTCGGGGCCGCCTCTGACCTCCTCGAGGTACGCGAGGGCGTCCTCAACGGACATCGAGCCGTCCCTGAGGCCCAGGTACACGCCCTGGATGTCGACGTAGTCCTGCGCCTGGTCGAAGTCGTCCCCCCAGTACATGAAGCAGTCCATCATCTGGCCGAGCACGAGGACATACGCCTCCCGGCTGCAGTACACGCCCCACTCCATGCTGCGCACCGCCTCCAGCGCGTCGGCGGCCAAGGCAGGGTTGCCGGATTCCAGGGCTGATATCGCAGCCGAGACCGCGCTGTAGTCCGTCGCGTGCTGGTCTGGCCTCAGCATCGGCTCCCACGAGGCCATCATGCCGCCCTCGCCCATGGTCCAGGGGATGAATATCCTCCTCGCGTCTATGATGGCCCGGTTCAGCTCATCCGCCATCTCGACCGCCGCGGCCTTCTGCGTGGGCGACTTCGCCGCGGCGTACGCGGCCTCTATCTCGTCCGCCCTCGCGTTGATGTCAGACGCGAGCGCCTCGAAGCCATCGAGCGCCAGGAGCGCCTTGTCCACGTTCCCGCGCTGCGAGGGCACCATCGCCCTGTCCGCGCACAGGTTCTGCTGTGCCCAGTCGCACGCGGGCACGAAGTCTATCGGCACGACCAGCGCGCCGACTGACCTGAACGCCATGAGCGCCGTCAGCTCCATGACCATCCCAGTCATGTCCTCGGACTGCAGCTCTATCGCATCGAGCTGGGTGTGGTAGTACGGGTCGAACCCGGTGCCCCAGACCATCTCGACCGCCGAGCCGCCGCCCTTGCCCGCGAAGGACCACGCGTCTGTCCAGGTCCATACGGGAGTGTAGCAGTTCAGGACGTTCAGGTACCCGAGGTCCGTGATCGCGCTCCAGACGAAAGCGTCGAGCTCCAACGATATCTCCAGCCAGACCTTGCCGTCGACCTTGGGGAAGCTCCCGCCGTCTATGTTCAGCTCCAGGACCAGGCCGTCCATCATGTCCGGGTGCTCGCACACGAACTCGTAGGATCCCACGAGCCAATTGAACCAGGTGCCGTCCGGGCCCCCGCTCTCCTCAGAGCCCATCGAGCAGAACACGAGAGTCCTCTCGTTCACGTACTCCCCCGAGGCCCTCGCCTCGGAGAACATCCTGGCCATCTCGAGCATGATGGCGATCGAGGACGAGTCGTCGAACGAGCCGCTCCACCAGGTGTCGATGTGCCCCGAAATCACGACGTACTCGTCCGCCCTCGTCGTCCCCTCGAGCACGCCCGCGACGTTCACGGAGCGCGCGTCAGGGTCGAAGTCCGTCCGTCCGGATATCTCGAGCGTGACCGGCCCTCCGAGAATAAGCTCCTGCAGCCTCGCAGCCGAGTTGGGCGATATCGATATCGCCGGGATGCGGGAGAACACCGAGTCCTGCTTGATGCCTTCCGGGTGGTCCGCCCCCTCGAAGTATCCGTAGAACATGACAGCGGAGGCGCCGTGCAACGCTGCCTCCTCGGCCGGGGTGTTCGGCCAGCCCTGAGTGTTGTCGTCCCTGTGCACGAGCGCTATGGCGCCGTTGAGGCTGTGGTCGCCCCCACAGGCCGAGTCGAAGTCCGCCGCCCTTCCGTAGCCGACATCGACGACGTTCGCGACAAGGACAGTCCCGTCCTGCTCGTTACCGTGGGCGTACCTGACGCCGTCGTCGTATCCCCAGACAGACTGGGCGTCCCCGTACGTCGTGGCCGGCACGTCCTCGTAGCCGCTCGATACGATCTCAACGGTCGTCCCGAAGTGGTCCCAGTTCGCGACCCTGTACTCCTCCCACAGGACCTGGTCCAGAGGCATGGCCGTGAGCTCGTCGAACACGTACTGCTGGGCGGCCCTCTCCTCGGGAGAGCCCGATGTCTTCTCACCCAACGATGACAGGTAGACGAGCTGGTCCCATGCATGGTCATAGTCAAGCAGTTCCATGATCGCCTGCTCGTCTGCCGTGAGGTTGAGCGGTTTGTTCGTGCCGATGGCCGGCAGGCCGTAGCAGACCGGCACCGACAACACGACGACGAACATCAGTCCTAGGCACAAGCTGATCGTCCTTCGCACTTGACTCCCCCCTAAGCGCTGCCCAGGCACCGAGTGCCTGGTGACCGTGAATCGGATACTGACCTGATAAGCGTTCTGTAGCGCGGTGCGCTCGACGAGGGCCTCAGGGGCGAACCGCAGAGGCATTATAAGCCGGCCTGAGGATTCACAGCAAGGAAGGGATGAACATGAAGTGTCCAAACTGTGGCAACGGTATCCCCGAAGACGGAGCGTTCTGCAGCAACTGCGGTGCGAGGGTCGCAACGCCGATGGGCGGCGCCCCGACGCCTCTGACATCGGCCCCGGGGAACCCGATCTGGTACCAGGGCTTCTACCGCATCCGGAAGAAGGTCATCGCGATAACGAACCAGTATTGGATCGAGGACGCCAACGGCTCGGTGCTCGGCTACTCGAAGCAGAAACTGATCAGGATCAAGGAGAGCATCAGGATCTTCA
>JAUPMC010000012.1 GCA_030836605.1 Thermoplasmatota archaeon
ATCCAGGCCGCGATCGACGAGGCGCTGAACTCCCCATTGCTGGGAGAGATCGACCTCGGCGAGGCGAAGGGCGCCTTGATCAGGGTAGTCGGTGGCCCGGACATGACCGTGTCGGAGGCTCAGCAGGCGGCAGAGGTCGTCGGCGAGAGGATCAACAAGCATGCCAGACTCATCTGGGGCTGCAGCGTCGACCCGTCGATAGAGGGCGAGGTCCGTGTGCTGCTGATCGTCACCGGCGCGAAGTCGACCATGCTGATGAGCAAGAACCACAGCTCGGCAGCCCCGGCGCACTCGGCGCCCAAGGGCAGCTCGTCGAGGTCCTACGGCTCCGGCGACGACTCGGACATAGACTTCGTCAGATGAGCTGGACGACGCAAGTCCCGAACAAGAGGTCGTGCCCGTGCCCTTACCGGGCACACCTCAAACCTTGATTTTCCTTTCTAGTTTCCCTTCCAGCCTCGGCTCGTCCGCGAACCTCGCGCCGCACTTGGGGCAGAACTTGTCCTGGAGGTCGACGCCAGCGCCGCAGAGGGAGCACTCCGCGCCGCTCACCCTGTCGGAGAACACGACGCCGCAAAGGCACGCGAACGCGTCCTTGTCCACCCGTCTGCCGCAGGCAGGGCACTCCGTGATGTTCTCGACGAGGGACTTGCCGCACGCGTCGCAAGAGCGGGACGACTCCTGTATCTCGGCCCCGCAGCCAGGGCAGATCATGTTCCCTTCCCCGACCAGGAGCACGCCGCAGTCGCACGATGTCTGCCCTTCCGAGACGACGCGGCCGCACTCGGGACACTGGTACAGGTCGAGCCTGAAGTCCGTGGAGAACACGACGCCGCACCTGTTGCAGAACTGGTCATCCTCCACGAGAGTGTTCCCGCACTCGGGGCACTGGAACCTCCGGTCGTACATCGCGCAGTCGCACTTCTCCCCGTCGATGAGCCTTCGGCCGCACACGCTGCAGAACCTCGCCTCGTCCGGGGCGGCCGAGACCTGCTCCTTCAGGGACAGGTACGTCCGCTCGGTGATCTCGCCGAGCAGGAACCTCTCCTCCAGCAGGAGCAGCTTGTCGTCCCTCGAGAGAGGCACCGGCACGACCATGGGCATCTCCGAGTCGACGACGTGTGGCTTCAGCTTCGAGAAACCCAGCTCCCGCCCGCAGATAGGGCAGCTGACGACCCTGACGGCGCACGAGTTATGGTACTGTTTCCCGCAGCCGCACAGGACGCTCGGGAGGTCCTTCTTGATCACACCCAGGCACACGTCGCACTTGGTCTGGCCCTTGATCCTGACCGCCTTGACCTGGGGGCGCGTGTGCACCTTCATCTTCCTCGACGCCGCGCGCCTCTTCTGGCCTTTCGCGACCCTGATCAGCCTCGGCTCGTCCTTCGGCGCCCTCTTCCTGAGGGACATCCCGACGCAGACGAAAGGTGCGACCTTCAACCCCACTCGCTCCAGCGTGGCCGGATTGTCTCCATAGCATATAAGTCCCAGCCGGTCGATGCCCGGACATGACCCTGAAGGAGACCGTGAGGTTCGTCGGCGAGCTGATGGCCCTCTCCGCAAAGACCGCCCCTAAGGCCGTCGGCCAGGACTTCATCGATGCGAGGGTGTTGTCCGAGCCAGAGCGCATAGCGCTCGGGAAGGACATGCTCCTGGTCGGCGAGGAGCGCGGCATCCAGGGGTTCGAGCGGGACGGGCAGAACGTGATCGACTCGGACGCGGTCCTCCTGGTCGGCCTGATGCCCCACAAGGGCGCGGGGCTGGACTGCGGCGCGTGCGGTTTCTCAGGTTGCGCCGAGTTCAACGAGAAGGCCTCCTCGGGCGACTTCAGGGGCCCGAACTGCTTCTTGCGGGCGCTAGACCTCGGCATCGCGCTGGGCTCAGCCGCGAGCACCGCGTCCCTTCACAACGTGGACAACCGGATCATGTATCGCGTGGGCGTGTCCGCGCTCCGCCTTGGCATGTCGAAGGCGAACGTGGTCCACGGCATACCCCTCTCCGCGACTGGCAAGAACATATTCTTCGACAGGCCCAGGAAGTGAGCCTCACCGGCGTCTGGGCATGGACAGGCGGTCAGGGTGGTCTATGTACGTGCCGTCGAGCAGGTGCACCTTCATGCTCCCCGTCTCGACGAACCCGTTCTTGAACAATGGGCCCAGGATGGAGCCCGTGTCGGAGTTGACGGGCGTCCCCGTCAGCAGCGGGTTGAACGCGGGCACGACCACCAGCTGCCCGGGGCACGAGCGGTATCTCCCCATGACCTTGTCCTTGGAGAACGCCGCCCGGACCCAGCACTTCTCGGAGCTCCTGGTGCCGAGGGAGTCAACCATGAGCACCGCTGGATGGATGTGCGCCATCACGACCGTGTCGGCGGCCATCACATCATCCGACGGCCACACATGGCCGTGGAACAGCCCCACATCCCCTACGACGGTGCCTCGGCTGCTGAGCGCCTCGCACCCATCCGGGAGCGCGGACGCGATCCCGCCGTCGTGGTTCCCCGCGACGAGCACGACCCGCTTGTAGGCCGCGAGCATCCTGGAGAGCAGTTCCCTTAGTTCCATGTCCTCCCGGTGGCTCACGCTCGGTATCCGGTGCTTGAGGTCGCCCAGGATCATCAGGTTCCTGGCCTTCCCGGAGAGCGACTCGAGCGCCGCGGTCATCTTCGGCATCTGGGAGGGGAGGTTGAACCCCGACCTCCTGAGCTGCGCCTCGATGCCCACGTGGAGGTCCGCGACGACCATCCAGCCGCCCGCGCCCTTGACCCTGAGCGCGGGCATGTCCGGGACTGGTTCGAGGTCCATGTCGACGCTCATAGCGCGCGCGCGACGATAAAAACCCTTGCCCTATCGGCCGACGAACAGTCTCCCGGCCAGTATGTCAGGCGGACCCTCGGTCACCCGCCGGAGCCCAGAACGTATCTCCTGAGGACTATCGGGACCTTGTCTATGACGTCCGTCGCCAGCAGCCCGTAGCTCTTCTCCTCGAAAGCCAAGTCCCCCGCCAAGCCGGCGGTGAAGACCCCTACCCTGGCGGCGGCGAACGGCCTCGCCTTCTGGGCCACGAAACCCGCCACGATCCCCGTGAGCACGTCCCCCGTCCCCCCGACGGTCATCGCGTCGTTGCCGGTCCCGTTCAGTTTGACGTACGTGCCGTCGCTGACGACGTCCACAGGCCCCTTGAGGATGATGGTCGTCCTGAGTTTGGCCGCCGCCTCGCGGACCATCTCAGCGCGCTTGTCCATGTCGTCCGAGGGAGCGGTCCTGCCGGTCAACTGCTTGAACTCGCCCGCGTGCGGCGTGAGCACCGCGGTCCTCCCCTTGAGGACGTTGGGCTTGGACCCGCACGCTCCTATGGCGTCGGCGTCGATGACCATAGGCGCCTTGCACTTCGACACGAACCTCTGCACGGCCGTGAGCGTACGCCTGTCGTCCCCCAGGCCGGGCCCTATCGCGACGGCGTCGAACTCCTTGGACATGGCGAGCAGACCGTCCACGTGCTCGAGCCCGAGTATGCTCCCCGGGAGCGGCCTCACTATGATGTTGGGGGAATAGATCGCGACGGGCGTGGCCGCCGGCTCGGGAGTCGCGACGAACACGAGGTCTATGCCCGACCGCATGGCCGCCATGCCAGTGAACGCCGGGGCGCCGCTGTACGGCCCCCCTCCGATGACCAGTAGCTTCCCCGAGTCCCCCTTGTGCGAGTCCTTCCTCCTCGACGGGAGCAACGCGAAGTCCCCCGGCCCGCAGAACCTCTCCGCCTCCGGCGGGATGCCTATGTCAGCGACGACGATCTTCCCCGAGTTCTTCTTGGACATGCCGACCTTCGGGGCGTGGAACGTCACGGTGGCGTCCGGCTGTACGGCCAGGTCCGACGGCCACCCGGACGGCACGTCGACGGATACCTTCGGCTTCTTGACCCTGTTCAGGGCCTTGATGATCGTCGCGTACGGCTCCCTGGGCCTGCCCTCGAGGCCTACGCCGAGCATCGCGTCTATGAAGAGGTCGTACTGTCTCACATCCATGTACTTCGCCGGCCTGGACACGCCCCTCACCAGGTGCAGGTTCGCCCTCGCGAGCTCGGTCGCGACCTCGTCCTCGGGCTCGACCAGGTACACGTCTGGCCTCATGCCCCTCATGAGGTGTCTAGCGGCGACGAACCCGTCCCCGCCGTTGTTCCCCTTCCCGCACAACACGGCGACCCTCGAGCCCGGAGGGTAGTTCTCCAGGACGTGCCTCGCCACGGCCTCCCCCGCCCTCTCCATGAGGGCGATGGTCCTGACGCCGTGGTACGCCGCGTTGATGTCCAGGACCCTGACTTCCTCCGGGGGTATCGCCGACCTCGCCACGCCGCGGTCATGGGTCAGAAACGTATTAAACCTGACGAGGTCGGATGTGGCCGACATTGTCCCTGGCAGGAGCCAGCACGCACTCTTCCCTGAAAAGAAATAAATACACAGAACACTTAGCGTCAGCCATCGGCAGGGATTGCGCAAGTGGGCGAGATAAAACGGTTGGTTCTAGACGTTCTTAAGCCGCAGCACCCCACGATAATCGAGCTCTCGAGGCGCATCGCCGTCCTGAGCGGTGTCTCGGGCGTCAACTGCACCCTCGAAGAGGTCGACAGGGAGACCGAGAGCGTCAAGATAACCATAGTCGGCAGCGCGATAGACTATGAGAGCATCGAGGAGACGATCTCCGACTGTGGCGCCGTCATACACTCCGTGGACAGCGTGTCCGCGGGCAAGATGCTGGTGGACGAGGTCGAGACGCCTCAGGACAGATGAGCCTCACTCGTTCGTCCTCGGGACGGTCTTGAGCTTTGCGGCGACCTTCGCGACGAGGTCTTTCTTGGTCAGCTCGGGCTCGACCAGGACCCTCCCCTCGTGTCGGTGCCAGAACCTGGGATAAGACTTCTCCAGCTCGAGTATGCAGTCGAGGCCGAGCGACTTGACCGCCTCGAAGAGCATGTTCGCCGTGGGCGATTCGACGGCGTCCCTCCTCGCCACCCTGCGGCCCTCGTCCCTGGACACCCTGAGGTCGAAGTACGACGGCCAGAGCACGATCGCCTTCTCCGGGTCCACTGCCATGGTTCTCGTCCGTGCGAACGCCCCGCCTCTATCTAATGCTGTCGGTCCGGGGTTCGGCCACAGTTTATTACTGGACCGGCGCATTACCCCGCCCGGGACGAGGACATGATCGACGAGGACCTAGTCGAGGCAGTGCTGGATGTCGCGATGTCTCAGGGGAAGCCGCTCTTGGCCGAGGTCAGGGCGGAGACCATCGAGAGCAGGAACATCGCCGTCAAGTCGGGCGTCGTGAGCAGCATCGTCACGAGCAAGGACGCCGGCATGAACGTGAGGGTCGTCCTCCCGACGGGCATCGGTTTCGCCGGCTCCAACGGGATGTCCAAGGCCATCGGCACGGAGCTCGCCAAGCGCGCGTACATGCTGGCGAGGAACGTGCGGCTCAAGCACCCGGTAGAGCTGTCCTCGGAGCCTCCCGTGAGGACCAGCTGGGAGGTGCGCCAGGACAGGCCGCTGGCGGATGTGACGATCGAGGAGCAGGCGGACTTCCTGAAGGGGGTCGACTCGGCGGTCGCCAAGTCGAAGGTCAAGGTCGAGGGCAGGTTCTTCGAGATCAAGACCGCGGAGGCGCACGGGCGCTTCGCGAACTCTGACGGTTCCCGCATATCGTCCCTGCTCCCGAGGGTCAGGATCGACTCGTCATTGGTGGTCACATCGAAGGGCGAGAGCGAGCAGTCGATGAGGGAGTTCGGGGGCACCGGGGGCTGGGAGCTCACGGAGGGCTGGGACCTCGAGAAGGCGCTCGTGGACGAGGTGCGGATGCTCAAGACTATCATAGACAAGGGCAAGGCCGTGAAGCCGGGCAAGTACGACCTGGTCTGCGGCCCCGAGGTCGCGGGCATAGCGGCGCACGAGTCGTGCGGCCACCCGATGGAGGCGGACCGCATACTGGGCAGGGAGATGTCCCAGGCCGGCAAGTCGTTCGTGAAGCCGGAGATGATCAACTTCAGGATAGGTTCCGAGTACGCGACGGTCGTGGACGACCCGACCATACCCGGCTCATACGGATACTACGCCTACGACCAGGAGGGCGTGAGGGCCAGGCCCAGGCACCTGTACAAGGAGGGCCTGATGCACGAGTTCCTCACGAACAGGGAGACGGCGGCCACGCTCGGCTGCCAGAGCAACGCCTCCTCCAGGTCGGAGACTTACCTCAAGGAGCCGATCGTGAGGATGGCGAACACGCATGTGGCCGCCGGGGATTTCGAGGACGACGAGATATTCGGCTCCATCAAGGAGGGCGTCCTGATGCATTCCTTCACAGAGTGGAACATCGACGACAAGAGGTACAACCAGAAATACGTGTCAAGGGAGGCGTACTTCATCGAGGACGGGGAGCTGGGCCTGCCCGCGAAGAGGTGCGCGCTCGAGATAACGACCCCGGGGTTCTGGGGGGCCGTGGACGCGGTGTCCAAGACGGTGAAGCTGTACGCCGCGGAGTGCGGCAAGGGTGACCCGATGCAGAGCGCGGCGGTGTTCACAGGCGGCCCGATGATGAGGCTGAGGGGGGTGGCACTCAAATGAGCGGGCTCAAGGAGGCCGCCGAGGAGGTCCTGGAGCAGGCCAGGGACGCGGGCGCCGACGACGCTGTCGTCGAGGTCTTCGACCACAGGACGAACCAGGTCAGGTACTCGAACAGCCGCATCGACGCGTCGAACTGGTGGAGCCTGACGCACGCCCACGTGTTCGTCGCGGTCGGCAAGAGGACGCTGGCCACCGACCTCCTGGACATGGGCACGGCCAAGGCCTCGGTCGAGGCGCTGGTCAAGGTCGCCAAGATGTCCCCTGAGAACTCGGAGTACACCGGCATCGCGTCCGGGAGGTTCAAGTACCGGCGCGGCAGGGCGGACCCGAGGGTGGTCGCCATGCGCTCACCGACCAAGCATGTCCACGACGCGATATCCGCGGCGACCCGGGAGGGCGCCATAGATGTCGGCGGCACGTTGTTCGTCCGGCACATGAGGTCGGGCATAGCCTCGTCAGGGGGCGCGCTGGCCGAGGACGAGGCCGCCGCGCTGGAGCTGTCGGTCAGGGCCTTCTCGCAGCCGGAGGCCTCCGGGCACGCGCTGTGCTGCACGCACAAGCTCTCGGGGCTGGACGCGCGCGCGACGGGCTCCCGGGCGGGCCAGATGGCGTTCCTCGCGAAGGACCCCGTCCAGGGGGATGTAGGGAAGACGGACATCATCCTCGAGCCGATGTTCCTTGGGGAGCTCATCAACTCGACGACGCACATGCTGAGCGCGTTCTACGTCGAGGTGGGCATGTCCATGTTCGCTAAGAAGGTCGGAAAGAAGGTCGCGTCGGAGGAGATAACCTTGGCCGACGACCCGACCGTCCCGTCCATGTCCCAGAGGGCGTTCGACCACGAGGGCGTGCCGACGAAGAGGACCGTGGCCATAGACAGGGGTGTCCTGAAGACGTACCTGCACGACACGTCCACCGCAAAGAGGTTCAAGACGAAGACGACGGGGAACGCGGGCCCGTTCGCGCCTCTCGGCATCGACCAGCCCGGCGTGCCGATACCGTTCCACCCGGTCGTCGAGCCGGGCGACTGGAGCGTCGAGGAGATGATAGCGGACACCAAGGACGGCCTGTACCTGAACAACACGTGGTACACGAGGTTCCAGAGCTACTCCATGGGCGACTTCTCGACGATACCGCGGGACGCCATCCTGAAGGTCAAGGACGGACGGATCGTGGGCGCCGTGAAGAACATCAGGGTCAGCGAGAACATGCTCTCCCTCTGGAAGAGCATCGACGCGCTGTCGAAGAGCACCGAGGACGTCTACTGGTGGGACGAGGTCGCGCCACCGTCCA
>JAUPMC010000140.1 GCA_030836605.1 Thermoplasmatota archaeon
ACCCAGCGATGGCGCTCGCGGTCCAGGACGTCGTCGTTGCGATAGGCCGGGGGTTCTCCGCCGAGAAGGCCATGAAGCTCCTGGACGAGGAGATATTCCTCGAGGTCATCGACATAAGGGACTATGTGGGCAAGAAGCAGGCCGACGTCGTCAGGATGCGCGCGCGCGTCATAGGCACCAAGGGCAAGACCCGCAGGATATTCGAGGAGCTCACGGGCGTGCACCTCTCGGTCCAAGGGACCACGGTCGCGGTCATAGGCGACCTCCTCCAGATCGATGTCGCGAAGCGCGGCCTGGACATGCTCCTGTCGGGGAGCGAGCACGCCGCGGTCTACAAGTTCCTCGAGGGCAGGCGCCCCGAGATCAGGATAGACGGCATGGGGTTCTCCTGAATTCGGGACGCTTGAAATATCACCGAGTGCATTCACGTGGTTGACATGGGCGACGAGATCGTTAGGGCGTTCGAGGCGGACATCGCTTCCATACCCATCGCGCGAGTGAGCGGCGATGACGAGGGCGAGCGCATCATGAAGCTGATGGCGCACATGTTCCTGCGCGTGTGGACGCGCTTCGCGGTCGAGACCGGGCAGAAGCTCACCATGACCCCGTTCCAGTACTCCCTGGGGATGTATCACGGCCAGATGAACTGGGCCGTGAACGAGGCGCTCAACTTCTCGGAGCTGCCGCAGATCGAGCTGGGGGCCGCCTACGGCCGGAAGCACGTGCTCTTGGCCGAGCGCTACAAGGCCAAGGAGGAGCCGCGCATCAGGCTCGTGTTCTCGCTCGAGGAGGACGAGGAGGTCAAGGGGAACCCCGTGTCCGTGAACTACCTCCTGTACGATTCATCGCTCAAGGGCTTCAAGTTCGAGAGCGCCCGCGAGGCCCTGAAGGCCGCCGTCCCGAAGTGGTTCGAGACGGTCATGACAAGGACGGACGCGCCCCTGTGGGGGTACTGCAAGGACAACCTCGAGTGCGTCGGCGTGTGAATCCGTCGTTCAGAGCGTCGCCCCGCACGATTCGCACTTCTCGTCGTTCTCATCGCTGAGTGCGCCACAGTATCTGCACCTGACCTTGACCGGGGCCGCGGCCCTCGCCGCGGAGGCGATGTTCTGCGCGAGCTTCTTGCTGAGTTCCTCCTCGGCGGCCCTTTCCTGCGCCAACTTGGCCTCATCGTGCTTCTTCACGTAGAATGACAACGCGATGAACACCAGTCCCAGGACCATCATCCCGATTGTCATGGCGCGGACCACGTTGTCGAAGGCATCGAAGGTGCTCGAGGCGAACACGTCGTTGGAGTCAGACATCGCGGAGAACATGAAGAACCCGACGATGCCGCTGAACGTCAGCATGATACCGAGGACCAGCACCCCGATCCAGTTCGACTCTCTTCCGCCGCCTTGGTTCCGGTTGTACCCACCAAATTGCGTCGTCCACCCTCAACCCCATAGCCAGGGCAACGCCCTTCGCCAGTCTCGTATAATCAGGGGCGCTGTATATGATTCTTGTCAAGGAGTTCTCGTGGTCGCGCTCGACTCGTTCAGAGCGGCGCCCCGCACGACTCGCACTTCTCGTCCTGCTCTCCGTTGAGCGCCCCGCAGTACCTGCATCTGACCTTGATGGTCCCTTCCAGCTTCTGCTTGACAGACTGGGCGACCTCCTCCTTGAACCGCTCCTTGGCCTCCGCCTCGGCTTCCTCGGCCCTCATGATCCGCTGTTCCTCGGATATGCTCCCCGCAAGTCCTCCAATCAGGACCAAGAACGCCGCGAAGATCGCGAAGCCCACGAAGAACCCAGGCATCCCCATGAAGGCAAGGAACACAGCCGCGCCGATCATTGCGACGAAGCCGACGACGGCCCCCGCGCGCGTGGTGGTGCGGATCGGAGGGGCCGAGCGGTCACCGTAGCTAGTTCCGATGCCCGGCTGGATGCCCCCAGAGATTCTGTCGGGATCGTCCAACACGGGTGGGAAAGTCCCGCAAGCGGTAATGATACTTTGCCTGGACAGCCGTCCACCGGCAAACGATATATACGCCCTCGGCCTGCTTAGGCCGAAGATGTCCGAAAGGCTAGATATCGCAGGGCGTGCGCTTCAGCGCCCTCTGTGCAACCACTGCCTCGGAAGGTTGTTCGCGAAGCTCGCCACAGGCATGGCCAACGACCAGCGGGGGGGCATCGTCAGATTCCTTTCGCCGGCAGCGCCTCCGGACCCTGGTAGCGCGGGCTGCGACATCTGCAGAGGCCTCTTCGACGAGCTCCCCAAGTTCGCGGACATCGCGGCGAGGTCCTCCGAAGGGTTCGAGTTCTCCTCGTTCCTGGTCGGCACCAAGGTGGACGCTGACCTCCTGGAGAGGGAGGAGCAGCTCTGGGCGGATGTGGGCGCCAAGGAGACGGAGTCCCTGAAGTCCGAGCTGAACCGGGAGATAGGCAAGCTCGTCGAGGCGAGGCTGCAGAAACCAGTGGATTTCAACAACCCCGACATGGTCTTCCTGACGGACACGCGGTTCGACAGGGTAGAGACATCCGTCGCCCCGCTGTTCGTGTATGGCAGGTACAGGAAGCTCTCGAGGGAGATACCGCAGACCCGGTGGCCCTGCAGGGACTGCCGCGGGAAGGGGTGCCCCCGGTGCGACGGCAAAGGCGTCATGTACGAGAAGAGCGTCCAGGACCTGACGGGCCCGATAGTGATGCGCCACGCGCGCGGGGAGGACGACTTCTTCCACGGCATGGGCAGGGAGGACATAGACGCGCGGATGCTGGGGAACGGCA
>JAUPMC010000141.1 GCA_030836605.1 Thermoplasmatota archaeon
TGTCCCCCGTCCTGAAGGGCTTGAACTCGTGCTCGCCACACGTCGACCAGCCGCGGCTCGTCGTCTCCCAGGACTGACGGATGGTGTCTGCGGTCGCGCCGAGGTGCACAGGTATCTTGGAGTCGACGTACTTCAGGTGCATCGCATGGTCGAAGTGCATGTGCGACACGAACACGGCGTCGAACGCTGGCTCCTCGTATCCCAGGTCCGTGTCCTCGATCCACTCCTCACCATACAGGCCGGGTATCCTCGGCATCAGGTCGAAGTGGAAGTAGTCCCTGAGGCCGAACCTGCCCTCCCTGGGGGACAGGAAGTCCGCGAAGAACTTGTCCTTCATGTGGAACGGCTCCCCGAAGTCGAAGAACACCCTCGTGTCCCCGTCCTCGATGAGTATCTTGTTCCCCCCGATCTGCCTGACGCCGCCGTAGAGGGTTATCTTCACCATCGGTCCGCACCCACCTGATTGTCCGCCATAGTCAACAGCCTGATGCGGAAATCAACCTTTGGGTCCCTTTCAGCGCCGGCGCGAGGAAATCGTCCAGGGTCGTCGCGCGGGGCCCGTCGGCCTTCTCCGCCAGGTCGGCGATCCTGAGCCAGGACGGGAGGTCCCGCACGCCCTTGATCCTCTCGGCGTCCTCACCGCGATTGTACGGCCGGTCCACCAGTATGGCCTCGATGCCCGCCCTGCGCACGGGGTACAGGTCCAGGGCGGGGGTGTCCCCCACCATCACGGCCTCGTTGTGGTCGTACCCGCGCTCGGAGAGGTACCTCGAGATCTTCTTCCCCTTGTCGCCGTTCAGGATGACCTCGTCGAAGTAGTCCCTGATGCCGAAGTCGTCCAGGAGCGCGTCGAGGACCGCTTTGGAGTTCTTCGAGACGACGCACAGGCTGTCAACGCGCGCCCTGACCGAGGCCAGGGCCTCGGCCACGCCCTCATCGAGTCTGAAGAAGTCCTTCGCGTGCTCCGGGGAGGGGTCCGCCCAGAACTCCCATGTGCTCTTCCCCCTGTGAGGGACATAGATCGTGCCCTCCGCGTCGAGGAAGACATGCTTGAACCTCCGGCTCCTGCGTGCATCCACTGTCATCGGCCCGATGACGGCTGGGAAGGGGCTTGTCACTGAGCTGATATCGTCTCGCCGTCGTTCATACGAGGGGCACTGGCCCATATTTTAATAATCGTATTACACTACATCTTATCGTATGATGAAGTTTAATAGCGCGGGCCATCATACAGTATCGTGTGAAGAGCATGGCAGTGGTGTTCGGAACTCTGGGATACAGGCCGAAGTCGTTGATACCGACCCTCAGGTCGACCGAGGGCGTCGACAAGCTCGTATTCTACTACGGCGCCGACAAGGCTGACCCTGAGGCCGGGAAGAAGGTCTTGGAGGCCAGGAAGACCGTCGTCGATTACTGCGCCAAGATGGGCATCGCGGTGGACCCCGTCGAGCTCAGCGACCCCTTCGACTTCAAGGGCATCGCCTCGCGCATCAGGAAGGACCTCAGGAGGCACAAGGCCGAGGGCAAGGAGATCGCGGTCTTCAACATCGCCGGGGGCACGAGGCCGACGTCGTCCGCGGCCCTGCTGGTCTGCATACTCGAGGGCGTGCCCACGGTGTACATACACGACGTCACTTACGACGAGATCCGCCTCCCGCTCCTCAAGATGGAGTACGACAAGGTGCTCTCGAAGGAGGAGAAGGAGATCCTCCGGTTCCTCTCGAAGGACGGCGGGGCGGGCATGACCGAGGTCGAGCTCGCCGCTGGCCTCGGGAAGCACAAGGCGACGATGAACCACCACGTCAAGAACCTGGTGAGGAAGGGCGCCGTCAGGCTCGATAGGCACCCGACCGACCAGAGGAAGAAGCTGGTCAGGGTCGAAGACTCCACCGAGCTCCTCCTGGGGGACGACCTTTGAGGACGCTATTCTCCACGTTCGGGGACGGGGACCTCGAGAGGGTCCTCCTGGCCATGCGCAGCCTCCCGTACGACCGCCTCGTGCTGATAGGCGAGGCGAGGGACGACGAGCCCGAAGGGCTCGCGGAGCTGAGGAAGCTCGAATCGATGACAGGGAACGAGGTGCTGTACGAGCGGGTGGACGCAGCCGGGTTCATGGGTCTCGTCGAGGGCATCTCCGAGCTGATCGACAGGGTCGCGGGGTCGAACGGCGGCCGGGACGAAGTGGTGCTGAACATCAGCGGCGGGACGAAGCTGTTGGCCGACGCGGCGCTCTTCGCGGCGTTCAGGCTGGGCGTGCCGACATACCACGTGACGGAGAGGACGGTCCGACTGCCCGTCATGAAAGGCGTCACCGCCAGGAACCGGTTCACACAGCTGCAGTCGATCTTCATATCGTCTCTGGAGGACCCGCAGACGATAGCGGACATGGTGGGCGCGCTTCCGCCGCACAGCAAACAGTCCCTGGAGAGGGTCATGAGGGAGCTGAAGAGCATGGGGCTTGTCTCCGCGAGGCTGGAGAACACCAAGGTCGTTGTCTCACTGACCGCGGACGGACACGAGGTCAGGAAGGCGCTGGTCGCGTCGAATAGGCCGAAGGCGGCCTGAGGATCACTCCAGGTCCTCTCCGCCCCGGAGGGACATCTGGACAGACGAGTAGATGTCCTCGAGGCCTTCGCCCGTGTCCGCGCTGACCTGGACGACCGCCCTGCCGGCCCCGATGCTCTCGAGGGCCTGCAGGAACTCCACGCTGACCGATGTCTGGGTGTCCCCGGACTCGTCCATGAGCGACGATAAGAGCGAGTAGGAGTCCCTGCTCCACGACTCGATCAGCTCCTTCTCGGCGTCCTTGAGCACATCCGCCTTGGCCATCAGGAGGAGCATCGGTACCGGGAGCCTGAAGTGGACCGTGGCCGCGAGCATGAGAGACGAGACGTAGCCGTTCGGCGTCCTAGCCACGGAAGGGTCGAACAGGAACGCAAGCGCGGAGTCCTCGACGCCCAGCTCCTCGACGATCACCTTGCTGCTCTGCCTGAACGTGAACAGCTCGAGCTGTCCCGGTGTGTCGATGAGGACGTAGTCCGTGTCGAAGCCCGCGATGACCTCCGAGATCTCCTTGATGTTGAGGGCCATCATGTCCGCCGCGGCTATCTGTGCGCCGTTGGGGCCGAGCCCGTACTCCTTCATGACATCGGCGAGGTCGACCCAGTCGCGCACGTCCACGTCGGGGTTGTACATCAGCGCTTCGACGCCCGGGTCCAGGTTGACCGTGATGGCGTCGTAGCCCTGTCTCTGCATCCACTGCTGGAAAGCGTATGTTAGAGTGCTCTTCCCGCAGCCCGCGGTCCCCACAAAATAGACGTTCATG
This sequence comes from Thermoplasmatota archaeon, assembly GCA_030836605.1. Classification (GTDB taxonomy): domain Archaea; phylum Thermoplasmatota; class Thermoplasmata; order UBA10834; family UBA10834; genus UBA9653. Next base: position 3,326 of record JAUPMC010000141.1, read on the forward strand.
GCTGCCATCGAATAGCTCCTGGCGGTATCAAGGGTTTTGGCGGGCCTGAAGGGATTCGAACCCTTGGCCAATCGGTATCCCCTGCGATTCCTGAGAATCGAAGTAAGAGCCGATTGCTCTACCTAGCTGAGCTACAGGCCCACGAAGGCGCAGTATAAACTCGCTCTTTATATAGATATCGAAGCACCTTGTCGGAGACCATATACCTGGCACGCCCGGCTATGCCCGGGCGTCCGAGCTTCTGAGGCATATAATATGGATGAAATTATAAAAAGAGGTTTATTATTCCTAGGGTCACCCCTTGCCGAACGAGGCCACTATCCTGTCGACCTCGGCCTTAACAGGCCTGTCCAGCGCGACCGGGACATGCTTCGCGAGCACCGACTCCGCCTTGGCCTTCGCGACCTGGAGCATGTCGACCTCAGGCTTGTCGAGCCCAGGCACGATCTCCTCCCAAAGAAGGGGCTTGTATAGCTCCCTGATGTGGTTCATCGTGTGTCTCTGAGCGAGGTACGAGCCTCCGATGCCCACCTTCTTGATGACATCGGTCGCGAGCGTCTCATCCGATACATCGACGCCCTTGTACAGCCTGATGATCATCCCCGCAATCTCGTGGTCTATCATGAGCTGCTCGTAGGATAGGAGCGCTGAGAAGTCCGTCACGCCGAGGCCGTTCACGACCTCTCCCCCGACCAGCCCGCACGCGGCCGCTGACATGGTGTTCTCGACCGAGGCCTGGGGTCCTGGGGTCTTCGCGCCCGCCCCCAGCCCGCCGGTGGATATCGGGAAGTCGACGTACTTGCCCATCTCGACCGAGCCCGCGCACAGCAACATGCTCTCAGGGGAGCCGCTCACATATGACCCGGTCTTGGGGTCCATGCTCGACAGAACGGCGCCGTACATCACGGGGGCGCCCGGGGAATGCGCCTGGACAGCGCACGCGAGCGCGAGCGTCTCCGCATGGCACACGACCAGGTCACCGGCCAGGGTGACCGGGCCGCTGAGGCCGGACGCGGCCATGCTCGTGATGTGTATCGGCACATGGTTCTCCGCCCAGACCATGGCGGCCTCAGTGGCGTGGCCGTCGAGCACCAGGGGGGAGATCGTACATACCATCGCCGAGATGTAGTGCCTCCTCCTGAGCTCCTCCGACCCTCCCACGACCGCGGAGGCCATCTCGACCTGGGCCCTTGCCTCCTCAGGGGTCGATGTGGACTCCGTCAGCAGGTGCTTCGAGGTGTTGTCCATCGCCACGGCCATCCCCCGAACGACATGCTCCTTCTCGGGCACGTCGTGCGCGACGACCATGGGTTCGTATATGCTCACGTACGGCAGCCAATCGGATATCACGGCGGTCTTGCGCACATCGTCCAGGACCGACCTCCGGCGGGATTTTGACTCGATGTCCCACACGGCGACCCCGCACCCGTCCGTTGTGAAGTACAGGTGGGTGCCGTCGACCGGGAGGTCGAACTCCTTCGTGCGGCCAGCGAGGACTATCTTCTCAGGGACCTTGGATATCAGGGACTCGACGAGCCCGCTCGGGAGGCGCAGGTCCGAGCCGCCGCTCCCGCGCTCCGCTCCCGCGTCCAGCAGCGCGCGCCTTGCGGTCTCGCTGTGCACCCTGACGCCGGTGCCCTCCAGCACGTCGAGGGCGGCGAGGTGTATCCTCTCCTTCTCGTCGTCGCTCATCAGTCCGTAGGTCTTCTTGATCCTGAACCTGCTCTCGAAGTCTGCCATCGTGGTCTCCTCCTTGGCGGATGCGCACGCGCCCGATGGGGCTGCGTGAGATGTGAATCAGAACTCGTTTGCGGCACCCGACGCGACGCCGGATGCCAGGTCGGCTCAAAGCCGCCTATTGTCCATGCCGTCCGCGCCCGACCGCTTGTAGTAGTACGCCAGGACGGGCTCGTACCCAGCGAGCCTGCATCGGACGGACCCACGCAGGCTAGGGCGGGCCTTCGGGGGCTCGGTGAAACGCGCGACGAACGGCAGACTAGAACCCATCCTTCCGGTATCCACGGTCAACCCCCTCCTGTCCAGTACAAGGGGCTCACCATAGTTAAGCGTGTCCCGATAATTTGAAGAAGACCTCGACGCGAAACAGAAGGTTTATCGGCGGACTCCGCGTTCGCCGCGCAGGATGCACGGAACGTCTGTCACCGTACTCAGCAGCGG
>JAUPMC010000142.1 GCA_030836605.1 Thermoplasmatota archaeon
GCGTCATAGTGAACGAGACGCGCGGGTACTCGCGTCATCCGGAGGTTATGCGGTGGCGGGGCAAGCTCAACGCCCTGCTCTCAAGGCACGAGGAGGATGTGAGGGAGATGGAGGCAAGGGGATACAAACACCGTTCCCCGCTGAGCGTGTCGGACGTCCCCTGCGGCCATGAGGGCGCCCTCCAAGAGTGTCTCCTCGAGCTTCGGGAGGACCAGGCCCGGAAGCTCAAGCTCAAGGGCTGCGAGTGCGACCCACCGAGGGTCTAGGGACAAACACCTGGCCGCGCATGACCCACTGACCTGGGATGCGGTCATCCCGGGGAAGGGATTTATACCCTCGACCTCCGTGCAGATGCTAGGGTTCGGAGTCGTGGGGTCATGGACAGGGTGTTGTGGTACGTCCTCAGACGGCTGATGGTGTTGTTCATCGGGATTATGGTCATACTGACCGCGGAATTCGTCATCCTGAGGGTCGCCCCCGACGACCCGGCAAGCCTGGTTCCATCGACACACACGCAGGAATTCGATGAGGTGTTCAACAAGTCGCTTCTCTCGCAGTATTTCGATTTCATCGGGGACATGTTCAGTGGCGACTACGGATACGGCGAGGTCCTGAACTCCCCCATAAGCGACCGCGTCTACGACGCGATGTGGACGACCTTGACCCTGTTCCTGGGGTCTCTATCGGCGTGTTTACTCCTGGGCGCGCTGGGCGGCTACCTGGTATTCCGTATGAGAACCCATGTGTCCCGGCAGGGACTGTCCATCGTGTCTCTGGCGTTGTTCTCGGTCCCCGTGCTCCTGTCGGCGTACGTGACGGTTCGGTATCTCTACTATGAATGGGGACTGGTGCCGAGCCCGATCGAGAGGACAACCACGACGGACATCACGGCCATAGCCACGATATCCCTGACCTTTCTCGGGGCGTTCATCCTCATCGTCAGAGACGGCCTGATATTGGCCTCAGCCGCATCCTGTCCGGACCGCCCGCGGATCAGGGACGCCCTGTTCGTGGCGATGCCGAAGGTCCAATTCATGGTCGCCGGGTTGATGCTGTTCATAGTGCCGGTCGAGATCATGTTAATGCGCCCGGGCATCGGTTCCTACTTCGCGGTCTCATTCATCCACATGGATTACTTCCTGCTCCAAGCCACGTTCTTCCTAATGACCATCATAGTGTTCTTCACGAACTACGCGTTGGAGACCATCGTCACCATGGTCAGGCCGAGACGCAAGCTGGACATGTATCTCCGCGAGGACGTCGCGGAGGCAGGGACTGAGGCGCTGCCCGGCCCCAAGGCCGCCACTGTCGGAGGCGTCAGGGACGCACTGGTCGGCATGTCGAGGGACTATCTCAGGAGCCCTGTCGGCGTGGTGTCATTGGCGGTGTTGTTCGGCCTCGTCCTGCTTGCGGTTGTCGGGCCGACACTCACTTCCGATGAGGTGACGATCTCCGTGGAGCCCTCGTACACGGATCTGTTCCTCGACGGAGCCACCGCCTTAGTGGCCGTGTCCTTCATCGTTGGTCTCCTGGCATCCGTCATCGGTTCGGCGCTCGGCCTCGTCGCGGGACTGACCCGACCGTACGGCGACGTCGTCGTCGCGGTGCTGCAGGGAATAATGGCCATCCCGACCATGTGCTTCTTAATCCTCCCGCTGCTCTCTTACAGGCTCGGCTCCGATTACGGGTACGCGGACGCGGCCCTCCTCATCTCCCTGCCTGTCACAGCTCTGGTAGCGGCTCTCACGTGCCACGGCGTCGTCTCCTCGCGGAACAGGGCCACTCCCGCGGCCAGCGGGCCCGCGCGTCACGTACCGGCGGTCCTGTCGTGGACGCTGGCCGGCCTAAAATACGGCGTGCCAATGGCGGTCATCGTAGTGTTCACCTGCGATTTCCTCGGCATCACCCCGTTCCACAGCTGGGGGTACGCGTTTGATGTGGCCATGAATTACGGCATGTACGAAGAGTCCTCCATCTGGAACTGGCTCCTGCCGGCGCTGGCGACGTCCTTACTGGTTGGGAGCATGTTCCTCGTGCTGGACACATTTGAGCGCGTGGTGAGGACGAGGTTCGCGGCCCACCTGTGAGCCCCGTGGCCGTCATGCACGCCTATGGCCGGTTCGGGACGCCGCACAGGGCTACCGTGCCCGTCCGCGGGACCTCTTTCTGAACAGGAGGACCGCAGCGGAGACGAGCGCCGCGAGGGCAGCCGACACGGCCGCCGGGAGCAGGTACCCGTCCCCGTCCGCATCGTCCGCGGCCGGGAGCGTGGCGGTCGCCTCGTTGGAGAGTTCGCTCGTGCCCACGGAGTTCCTTGCTGCCACCCAGTAGTGGTATGTCTCGCCCGCCTCGACGGATTCGTCCGTCCACTTGAGCAGGAGGTTCGAGACCGTGGCGACCTCCTCCTTGTCGTCAGTCGTGTTGCCTCTGTATACGATGTACTCGATAATCGGAGTCCCTCCGTTATCGGACGGGGGTACCCACATGAGGAGGACGTCGCCGTCGTCGATGTACGCCTCCAGGGACATCGGCCTCGACGGCGCGGTCGGTTCCAGTTCAGGCTCCGGTTCCGGCTCCGGTTCGGGTTCCGGTTCCGGCGGGGGCTCGTAGGCCGCCTCGAAGAGCAGGTGGTTGATGGCAGCCGCCACCGCCGACACCGCCCCGTGCAGCGAGGCCATCGCGCTCGCCTCGAAAGTGTCGTCCGCCCAATCGTAGTTCGCGTCCATCCAGACATTCGTCTGGATGTCCCCCTCCCCGAATGTGGTGTCACGCGCGAGCCCTAGCGCGGCGTCGTACGCGCTCATGTTCCCCAGGACGAGCCCCGGGGGCAGCGCGAGCGAGCCCAGCCTGTCCTCGAACGCCTCCTCGTAGTCGGAATGGTGGACCTCGGTCCCCCAGTCGGTGTACGCGCCCATCGTGTGCCCGAACACGCCCACGTCGGCGATGTAGTGCGTCATCGCGCCGATGTAGTACGCAGCCACGGAGAAGTCCCCGGCCTCGAGCCTAGCGAGCGCCAGGTCGTACATGGCCTCCGCCCTCCCGGCGCTGTCGTCCTCCTGCAACGCGCCGGAGGAGTAGTAGTAGACATGGTGATAGGTCGAGTCCCCGATGAACTCGGGGTTGTCAGGGGCCTCGGTCCCGACGAGGTAGTCGGTGTGGTAGGTCCCGGTGAGGTACGACACGTCCTCCGTCTGCAGCGTCAGGGCCATGTCCGCGATCCAGTCATGGGTTCCGTAATCGGGGTTCTCGAGGTCCGCTGAGTATCCTCCGTTGCTCCACGCGCGCGCGCCCAGTGGCGCGCACGACGCCGCGAGGACGGCCGCGAGGACCAGGACGAGCGCTCGGCTTGCCAACTTCATCTCGAGCCTTGGAACGCGCCCGCCTCTAAAGGCACTTTCGCAGGTAGGTCGGTGGAAGTGGTCCCCTCACCTGACCGTGAACTGCCTCGTGTCGACCCAGTCCTGTTTCAGCATCGACCAGAAGTCGACCGCGAGCTCTCTGAGGACGTACTCGTACGGCAGCCACCCGTAGCCGGCGTCGCCCCACTCCTGGCCCCAGGAGTTCCTGATGAGGAGCGCCCCTTCGGTGGACGAGTCGCCGTCCCCGTTCACGACCTCGGCCTTGTCGTCGTACCCCACCGCGACGACGGCGTGCCCTCCGAGGACCCTGTCATTCACGGACGGGAACGGTATCCTGCCCGTGGCCTTCGCCTGGGAGATCGAGCTGTACACGGTGAACCCGAACATGGCCGGCACCCCGGCCGCCAGGGACTTCCTGACGCCCTCGAGGACCTCCGCCTTGGACAGGTCCGATGGGTCGTGCCTGAAGTACCTGATGCTCTTGTAGTTCTCAGCGAACGAGTAGCAGAACGCCTCCGGCTCGTTGTCGAACCCGGGGTCCGTGTCCGTGTACGGCCAGTACTTCTCGGGCGGCACTCCGAACAGCACTAGCGCGCCCATCGTGGACCGGATGTACGCCCCGCTGTCCCCCTGGAGCTCCGCGAGGTTCCTCGTGGCCTTGTACAGGAAGAGCCTCGACGCGTCCAGGTGCCTCCCGAAAGCCCTCTTCTCATAGTACTCGACGATGCCGACGCCAGCGTTGGCCGTGCACGAGCCTATCCCTCCCTGGTCCTCGACGAGAGGGCACCACCTGCGCAGATCGACCGACGAGGGCAAGGTCGTCCCGTCAGCCCTCGCGATGCCCACGGGCTCGACGAGCTCCCGTATCTCGTCGGCCTCGAGGAGCCTCCTGCGATCGAATGTATAGTCTCTGATGTCCGGATAGTCCGGAAGCCAACCCATGCCATGCTTGACCTCGCCCATTTCCTCACCGTGACCGTCGAGCCGCGCTCGGCACTGATTCCAGCCATGTCACGGTATTTGACCGTTTTGAGTGCATGTAGCGACCACTGGCCGGACCGGCCCGCGAGGCGTCGCTGTCCGCATGCGTGAGATGATATCACGGAACCGTCATCTCCACCGACATAGGAACAAGTCCGAGACGAGCCCATGTTCGCGTTGAGGAAGCCCAGGCTGTTCATACTGGAGTGCATACCGAAGTCGGACGAGCGCGAGGAAGGCGAGGTGCTGTTCAGGTTCCTCGAGATGACGGACCCGAAGGACATCGCGATCAAGGAGTTCACCGCCAAGAAGGAGTTCCTGGGCTACCTCCGCCGGAAGAGGAGCCTGCGGGGGTTCGACTTCGTCCACCTCTCGGGCCATGGTGCCCCTGACAGGTGCGCCTTCGAGCTGCCGTTCGGGTGTGTGGGCCCCGAGGAGTTCCCGAGATCGTGCTTCGAGGGGAAGAGGGTCGCGCTCTCGGCGTGCGGGATGTCCCGGAGGGACTTCGTCGAGCCATTCATGGAGACCACGGGCGCGAAGGCGGTGATCGCCCCGAGGAAGGACGTCCAGTTCGACGACGCGACGATC
>JAUPMC010000143.1 GCA_030836605.1 Thermoplasmatota archaeon
ATTCTAGCCTTCTTCGGTGACGAGTATCAGAGCCTCTACACGGTATACCTGGAACCCAAGAGCGACGAGAACTTCGCGGAGCCGCTCGGTCTGCTCGAGCGTTACCCACTCCTGCCCTATTGGGCCCTCGTGTTCGCCGCCATGGTGGCGAGCGTCGTCATTCCCCGGTTGGTGTTCGGGGCGAGATACTCGGCCAGGTCCGGTCAGGGGAAACGCGATTATATCAGATTCCTCAGGCGGATCTGACCGCGCGGATGCGTTCCTTGGTTGCGCTCGCTCAGGCTACCCGCCGTGCTTGTGCCTGTAATAGAACCCGATTACAGCAAGCGCCGCCCCGACCACGATCATCGAGATCCACGGGCCGACCAGGATGTACCCCTCTTCATGGACCGATGTGAGGACGTAGGCGAGCATGACCCCGCCTATGACCGCCAGCAACGTCCCGACAATCATGAGTCTGGTGCCCAGCCGGCACAGGTATCCGCTATCCGATCCGCCCACCGTTCCACTCGACCCGCCCTGCAAGTTCCTCCTCCCGGCTGCTTGACGCCTTCCGAGGGCATGAACCTTGCCGTCGCCTCCGGGCGAACACGGTCTGAAACGGGCCAGATCCAGCGCCGTCACTTGTGCGGTATCGCCCCTTCGGCCTCCGCGACAAGAGCCTTCAGGTCCTTCCTCAGGTCCTCGGCGAGCGGCCCGGCCGAATGCGTCCTCAGGATCTCCTTTGCTTTCTCACGTGCGTGGTCCACCGCGCTCTTGCTGCCTCCGGCCTTCCACTCCGTGTACGTCCGCCCGTCCGTGACCACGGGCTGCCACATCTCCCTGAAGTGGTCGAGCGTGTGCTTCTTGCCCATGTAATGCCCCTCGTGCCCGACCTCCCTGATGACATCCAAGGGCACGGTGTCGTCGTCCACGGAGAACCCCTTCAGCATGTCCGCCATCATCGTGAACATCTCGTGGTCTATCAGCAGCTGCTCGAACGACAGCACGGTCCAGTTCTCGAGCAGCCCGGGCCCGGAGGTCATGTCCGCGCCGCTCAGGTACGCTATGAACGCCGAGAACGCCTTCTCGTACCCCGCCTGCACATCGGGCGCCTTCGAGCACGTACCCCAGCCGCCTATGAAGATCGGTATCCCGTAGCGCTTCGCCATCTGCACATGCGCCGCCCTGACCATGTCCGCTGCCGGGAACAGCCCCTCGAACAGGCCGCTCTGGACGTCCATGGCCATCGGCTCGCTCGAGTAGCACAGCGGAGAGCCCGGGGCCGCCAGCTGCAGCACCGTCGCGAGCGCTATCACCTGCGCGTTCCCCAGCACCACGGCGCCCGCCACTGTCATGGGCGCGGTCGCCCCGATGAGCGGCATGGCCATCAGCAGAGGAGGGCACCCGGCACGCGAGAACTCTATCGCCGCGTCCGTCGTCATCCCGAGCACCATCGGCGATGTCGTGCATGTCAGGCTCGATATGATCGGCCTCCGCCTCAGTTCCTTCTCGCCCCCGACGACCGCCCTGGCCATCTCGATCTCGAACACGGCCTCCTCCCTCTGGTAGGTCGAGCCCGTCGTGTAGTGTTTCTCGCAGTTCTCCAGCGCGGTCAAGTACTCGTGGACCGTGTGCGCGTGCTTCGGCACATCCAGCGGCGTCACGAGCGGGTTGTACATGTGCATCATGGGCAGGTTGTCCACGATCTTCGCGGAGTCCGCGACGTCCTTGAGGGTGGACGGCCTCCTCTCGCCCGTGTCGAGGTCTATCGTCGCGAGCCCGACGCCATCTGTGCACGCGTAGCAGTGCTCCCCGTCCAGGACGAAGTCGTACTTCGGGTTGCGCGCGGCCATCTTGACAGGCCGCTGGCACTTCCTCAACGACTCCTCGACGAGGCTGCCCGGTATCTTGCAGACGTGCGTCTTCTCGTCGACCTCGGCCCCGGCCTCTTTCAGGAGCCTCCGCCCTTCCTCGCTCACGACCTTGATGCCCATCGTCTCCAAGAGGCGGAGCGACTTCAGGTGGACCGCGTCCGCATCCTTCGGGTCCATCACCTCGAGCCGTCTCATGCAGAGCCTGCCGGGCTTGAAGTTGGCTTCCATGGGTTCAGCCCCCCTTGCCCAGGAGCTGCTTGGCCGTCACTGCCGCGCTGTTCGCGTCGGATGCGTAGTGCGCCCCTATCTCCTTCGCCCACTCCTCGGACACGGCCGCCCCTCCGACCAGCAGGGGCGCGTTGATGCCAGCGCCCCTCAGCGCGTCCACGACCTCCTTCTGCACCTCGACGGTCGTGGTCATCAGCGAGGACGCCCCCAGTATGTCCGCCCCCATCTCCTTGGCCGTCGACACGAAGCTCTCGGTGGGCGCGTCCTTCCCGAGGTCGCGCACCTCGAACCCGCTCGCCTCGAGCATGATCCTCACGAGGTTCTTGCCGATGTCGTGTATGTCCCCGGCCACGGTCCCGAGGACCATGCGCCCGACCACGTTCCGCTGCGCCGCGGTCCTCTTCAGCTCGGGTTCGAGCACCTTGATCGCGACGCTCATGATCTCGGCGGCGTAGATCAGCTCGACGACGAACATCTCCTTCCTCGCGAACTTCTCCCCGACCTCGCGAATCCCCTTCGCGAGGCCGTCCTCTATCGCTTCGACAGGGCTCACTCCAGCGGCCAAGGCCTTCTTCGCGGCCTCGACCGCCACCTCCTGCTGCAAGTTCTTGACACCGTTCTCCAGCTCTGCCAATATGGCTTCCTTGTCACCTGTCATGTACTCCCTCCTATGGAACCTCAGACTCCCGGGCCAGCGCGTGTCCGGGCCAAACAGCGCGCCGCACAGATGGCGGCGAAACATGTTGCGCGGCCGCTTCCAGCGACCACAAAGCGGATGAGAATCATTGGACTGGTTTTCCGACCTGCAGCCCGGCGCCGAGGTGGAGCAGGAGCCGTATGAGCACCTGGTCTAAGGACGCCTTCCCCTTCAGAGTGGGAAGCCTGAGCGAGGACCTGTGCGCCTCGGGCCTGTAGAATGTGACAATAGTCCGTCCTCCCCACGGCTCCCCCCGCGGCTCGGCGGGAGCCCTCGCC
>JAUPMC010000144.1 GCA_030836605.1 Thermoplasmatota archaeon
CGGCGCCAAGATGATCGAGAGGGTGCTGGCGGACCTGGACTCCAGAGGAGTGAAGTCCGTAGAGCTGGACGCAGAGCCCAAGGCGATCGAGTTCTACAGCCCGTACTCGTTCAAGAGGATGGAGGAGGTCTCGTACTTCGTGAGGCCGCCTTCGGACCCCGCCGTGGAGGTGGAGGATGCAGCCTCAGGTGCCTTCTCGTGGCTCTCGCCCAGCGACACGCCTGCGATGGCGAAGACAGTGTCCTCGGCGATAGGGTACGACGAGGGGGACCTCAGACGGGTCCTCGCCAGGAACCCTCCAGACCACGCGCTGTCATCCGTGGCCGAGGGGCGTCTGAACAATCTCTTGATCTCCCGGATCGGGCGAGACATCCATGCGATCGGCCCTTGGATAATGGAATCACCCGTCAGGGACGACGCCGAGAGGATGCTGCGGGCGCTGCTGTCCAGGGTCCCGGGGAAGAGGGCGGATGTCCTGTCACCGTCCTCGAACGAGGTCGCGAGAGCGGCCCTCGACGCGTGCGGGTTCGAGATGGCCAGAACGGGCATCGTGAGGCTGGTCCGCTCATCCGGGCACATGCCGTTGTTGCCCAAGAGCGTCCTCTGCATCGGGCACGTGTCCCTCATCTGATTGCTCGGGGCTCACAGGCCGTACTGCTTCAGCGTGCAGAAGTAGCTCCCGAGGACCTCGTCCCATGACGAGTCGTCGACGAAGTCCAGCCCTATCGCGTCGTAGGTCCGCCCGAGCGTGTCCCAGTTCACGTCGAACATCCCTATCGAAGGGCACACGAAGACCGACAGTCCATTGGGGACTTCGCGGAACCTCCAGCTCGCCCAGGTGTCCACGATCGCGGCCTGGGTGGCCAGGACGAGGTCGTCGCAGGCCGCCGCGACCGCTGGGTGCGATTGCCTGACCTCCTCAGCGACCGCGCCGAACATGGTCACGATGTCCGAGTAGAACCCGCAACCCATGTTGTTGCACCAGATCGTCACGAACGCGTCCATCGACGCGTCCTTCATGGTCTTCCCGAGGGTTGGGTCCTTGGGCAGCAGCTCCGCGCTCAGGGCCGCGAACGCGTCCCCTACCTCCCCGATGAGCGCGAGGTCGATGACCGACAAGGTGGCGAAGTCCTGCAGGTACGGATACAGGGTAGGGTACGTGCCGAGCGGGGCCGAGTACCACTCCGCGTAGTCCGCCACCATCTTGCGCGCGAGGTCGACAGGCTCGATGTACGGGTCTTCAGACAGTCCGTCGAGCAGGGCACGGTAGTTCATCCCGTCGAACGGCACGGCCAGCTCGGACGCGACGAGGTAGGACGCGGTGTCCCTCAGCTCGTATGCGACCTCCACGACCGACATGGTGCATGCGTCCAGCGTCAGGATGTCCAATTCCTCCCCTGTGGAGTCTATCGCACCTCGGACCGCCTTGCCAAGCCCGTCTATGCTCATCCACGCCTTCTCGATGTCCGAGTCAGGGAGCCCGACATCAGAGCAGATGCCCAGGTATCCGAGCCCGTGGTCCTGCAGGATCAGCATGTAATTCTCAGCCTCCAGGGTCGGCTCTGCCATCGAATACTCGATGAACGACTGCAGGGTGTCCGGCGACGAGGAGTTCACCTCTCCCAGGGCCGCCCTCTCGACCCACCCCTCCTCCGTGAATGTGCTGATGTTGGCGGGGGCGTCGAGCCGGTCGATGAACACTGACAGGGCGATGTCGTCGGTGTTCGTGGTGTGTTCGCGCCACATCTGGATGAATGTGTCTGTCAAGCCGTCGAGGTCGTTGTCCCCCGCCCAGTACATGGCAATCGTCCACTGGCGCAACGGCGCTTCCGTCGAGGCTTGCCACGCACCGTCCTCATCCGCCGCTCCCACGACCGCCGGCTGCGGGAAGAGCCCCGCGAGCCCGGCGAGCATCATAGCTACAATCACAGCTGAAGCTGTCACGACCCTTGTCAGGCTGACCATCCTAGATTCCCCCCTTCGAGACGCCAGGCAGTCGCTGGCATCCCCACGAACGGACTGTTCAACGATTCTGCGCTAGATTAACCTTTCCGGGTGGCCCGCCGCACCCTCCTCGTGCGAGATGCTAACACGTCTTGTGCGTCCAGACTGTAGTTTCGAACTATTAATTCTCGAACACGCCCATGATGGATGCGATGATACCGGCTAGGGTGGCCTCACTGAAGGTCTCGGGGATAAGGAAACTCTTCGAGGCGGCGCCTCCGGACGCCATCAACCTGGGCCTGGGAGAGCCGGATGTCCAGCCGCCCCAGGAGATGATCGACGCGTACAAGGCGGCCTTGGATAAGGGGTACAACAAGTACGGCCCGAGCGCCGGTGTCAAGGAGCTCCGCGAGGCGATCGCCCGGAGCCTGAAACGCTTCAGGAAGGACGTGGCGTTCGAGAACATCATCGTGACCGCCGGCGCCACCGAGGGCATGATGATCGCCTGCGAGACGATCGTCGGCGGCGGGGACGAGGTGCTCGTGCCGAACCCCGGGTTCATCGTCTACGGTCCGGACGTGGCCCTGGCCGGAGGCAAGCCCGTCGAGTACTCGCTCAAGCACGAGAACGGCTTCCTACCGGACATCGAGGAGATGAAGAGTCTCGTCACCCCGAAGACCAAGGCTATCATAGTCAACTCACCGTCGAACCCGACCGGGACGGTGTTCCCGAAGGATGTGGTCAAGGCGATCGCGGACATCGCGACCGACGCCGGCCTGTACATCCTCTCGGACGAGGTGTATCACAACTTCGTGTACGAGGGCGAGCACTGCTCCTTCGCGCGGTTCCACGACGACACGGTGATAGTGGACTCGTTCTCGAAGACGTTCGCGGTCACGGGCTGGAGGATAGGGTATGTCGCCACCTCCAAGGAGATAATCCAGCAACTCGCGAAGGTGCAGTATTACACGCTCGCGTGCCCTTCGACGGCCACTCAGTACGCCGTGCTCGAGGGGCTGAGGATGGAGAATCACTACAGGAAGCAACTGCTGGAGACGTTCAGGGGGAGGAGGGACGTCGCGATGAGGAAACTGGCGGAGATACCGACCTTCTCGACCCCCCCGGTGTCAGGCGCGTTCTACGTGTTCCCGAGATACTCCCAGAAGGTGGACTCTGAGGATTTCGCCCTGCGGATACTCGCCAAGGGCGTTATATGCGCCCCCGGGAGCGCCTTCGGGTCCCGCGGGGAAGGACACCTCAGGTTCTCCTACGCCAACTCCAAGGAGAACATCGAGAAGGGCCTGGACATTGTCAAAGAGGTCGCCGCCAGCATCTGACGGGGCCCTGCACTAGTATTATATGGATATCCATATCTTTAGGTCGTATGCCAGGCCAGGGCCCCGTTGAATCCTCTGGCGCTGCGAGGCTCATGAGCCCCAAGGCAGCGCTCTCGGTGGCCAGCAACGTCCTCGGCGCCGTCCTGGGCACGACCGCCCTCGTCTTCATTGCCCAGAACATGGGCCCGTCGGCCCTCGGGATCATCGGATACGCGATGGCGTCGATCGGCATCCTGAGCTTCCTGTCGGACTTCGGCATGGGCTCGGTCCACAGGACGCACATCAAG
>JAUPMC010000013.1 GCA_030836605.1 Thermoplasmatota archaeon
CGGCGGCCGCCTGATGCTCGGTCAGCTCGGCTGCCCTGGTGGCGGGGGGCAGTCCGGTCCGGGAGCACAGCTCCTCGCTGTACCTCCCGCCTATGTTCAGCTTGGTCGCCAGGGTGCGCACGAGGTCTGAGTCGGAGGACCTGAATACTCCGAGCATCCCGGGGACGTCCATGACGGCGGGGTCCGGCACGGGCGGCGCGTAGACGAACGGCTTCTTCGCCTTCACGTCCCTGTGTTTCCAGGTATGGCTCGTGAGCGGCTGGACGATGACCCCGTCCTTGACGAGTATGACATTGCCTTCGGCGAATAGCTCGAGGACGAGCTCGAAGGTCTCCTCCTTCTCGAGCGTGAGCACGACTATCCTGTCGAACCCCTGCTGCCTGACGCCCGCTATGCGGGCGTTCGTGACCCTCTTCCTGAGCATCATGGCGAAGTCCGAGGGCTGCTGGGGCATCTCCCTGGATCCCTTCGAGAGGTACAGCCACTTGCCGACCTGGAAGTGGAGGAACTCCTTGCCCTCCCCCGGCCCCCTGATGGACAGTATGAGGTGGTCCCAGCGGGGGTGGTAGACCTTGTCCAGGCGCCCGCCTATCCGCTGCCGGAGCTCCGCGACCACGGCCATCACATCGAAGCTGCTCAACGCCTCCTTCATGGCGTTCGACAGATGCCCAGGTACGGTAATAAATGATGCTACTCCGCGCCCCCGGGGGCTGCTGGCGCCCCGGAGCCACCAACAACCTTTTAATACGCAAGGCAAGATGACTTGCGACCTGACAGGATGCCACTGTGGCTTAGGGGTATAGCGACGCCTTGGTAAGGCGTAGGTCGAGGGTTCAATTCCCTCCAGTGGCTCCATCTTATTCTCATCCCGAATCAGTACGACAACCGTCTTCCCCGCCCCGGATTTTGCCAGGACTCGGACCTCAGAAACACGGTGGTCCATCAAGTTTCAAGTATCACATGGCCTTATCGAGATGAACACACGGATAGGCCCAAGGAGCTGACGCATGAAACCGCCCGCACATGAGCACACGATGATACACAACGGGGACCCCAAGAGCAAGCACTCCAGGGTCCACCAGGTCGGCAAGCTGTTCGACAAGCGGACGATCGGGCTCGTGCTCGGCCCGCTCCTGTTCCTCGTCCTGGCCCTGATGCCGGTCCCGGACTCCATGGCGGAGGTCGTCACCGGCATAAACTCCGAGGCGGGCTCCGAGATGACGCTCCGGGCGCCTCAGGTCGCCCTCGGCACGCTCCTTTGGGTGCTCGTCTGGTGGGTGACAGAGTGCGTCCCGCTCGGCCTCGCGGCGTTGCTCCCGCCAATCGTCTTCTCGATGACCCGGATTGTCACCTGGAAGACCGCCCTCACGGCGTTCACCGACCCGATCATCTGGATATTCATGGCGGGGTTCGTGCTCGCGGCCGCGTTCCGCAAGTGGGACCTGGACCGGAGGATAGCCCTCAGGCTCGGGCTGCTGTACAAGGGCAGCAACCCGATGATCGCCGCGTTCTTCGTGGCGTCCCTGCCGGTGTTCATACTCACGCTCACGGGGTCCATAACCGCGTCCACGGCGGTCGTGTTCCCGTTCCTCATAGCCTATCTGTCCATGGCCGGGGTCAAGTCCGGCAGCCGGTACAGCGAGGCTACCATGCTGGTCCTCGCGCAGGCGGCGACCGCGGGCGCGATGCTCCTGCTCATCAGCACGCCCCCGAACCTGATCGCGAAGAACACGGCCCTGGAGTACGCAAGCGCGGACCTCACGTTCCTCGATTGGCTCGTCGTCGGCACGCCCCACGCGATAATCGGCCTCTTAGTCACGTGGATAGTCGTGTTCAAGGTCGTCAAACCCGAGGAGAAGACCATCGCCGCGGACAAGTCCAAGATGATCGCGGTCGCCAAGCAGCTGGGCCGGATGAGCAGGGGCGAGAAGGTCGTCGCCGGCATGCTCGTGCTCGCCGTGAGCCTGTGGATATTCCCATCCATCGTGAAGATACTGGCCCATTCTTACACGGGCCTCCAGGGCTTCTCAGCGGACCTGTCGGTCATCATGCCAGAGGCGATGCCCGCGGTGCTCGTGATACTCCTCGCGGGCCTCATCCGCGTCCGAGGGGAGCCCGTCCTGAAGTGGGACGAGATCGCAAGGGGGATCGACTGGAACGTGGTCTTCCTGTTCGGCGGCGGCATCGCGTTGGGGATAGGCCTGTCGGAGAGCGGGTTCGCCACTTGGCTCGCGGACGGCGTCGCCGCATCCATGGGCGAGAACCCCAGCGCATGGGCCATATACGCGATGTCGTGCCTGCTCGGGTTCGTGCTCACGTACGCCGCCTCGAACACGGCCGCGGCCCTCATATCGTGCCCGATCGCGGCGACGCTCGCCCTGGGAGCCGGCCTCACGGGCCCCGACCTGCTCGCGCCGATTATAGGCGCGGGCCTCGCGTGCTCCATATCGAGCGCCATACCGTCCACGACCCCGCCGATGGCGATAGTCTACAGCTCCGGGTACGTCAAGATATGGACCATGTTCAAAGTGGGGATAATCTCGGACCTGATACGTCTCGGGGCCTTGGTCGCGCTCGGGCCGCTCTTCGTCAGCCTGCTCGCGTGAGGCTCCGGCGGCTGGCGCGCGCCCAGGGGCGCACGCTTGGCCGAGCGGGCGCGCGTGACTCGCAGCCACTATCTACAGTGTTATATAGCGATGAGCGCCAAGTGTACATAGGGATGCGTAATGCCACGGAGTATCATCGATGGCGCCCTGGGCTCCAAGGCGCCTGCCGGGAATGTGACTGAGGGGCAGGTGCCAGCCGAGAGGTCCGCTGAGGACATCGAGATCGAGAGGATAGCCGA
>JAUPMC010000145.1 GCA_030836605.1 Thermoplasmatota archaeon
CAGGGCGGCAGGGGGCTTATGGTTCAGCCCCGGCGCGTCCCGGCATGACGTGATGATGGTCCTCTACGACCCCGAGAGGGGTGCACGGCCGGAGCCGAACGGGACGAGTCATCTGTCGAAGTGGTCAGAAGGCCTGCCACCCGACTTTTGACAGAACCCCCTCCTGGTTGGGGGATGCGTCGGGGAACCCTGGCTATATATCCAGCGTCAGCCGATACCGGCCCCGTGACAGAGAAGGGTAAGGCGGCGTGGTTCCTGGCCTTGCTCTCGCCTATAATGGCCGAGATGCTGTCCGGCTCGTCGCCCCCGCTCGAGTTCTTCGCGGGGCTCGGGTTCGTGTTCCTGATACCCTTGTACGGGGGCGGGGCCCTTCTCGTGCGCGAGCTGACCATCAGGTGGGACAAGGGCTGGGCGACCGTCATCTCGCTCGGGGCGGCCTACGGCATAATAGAGGAGGGCATAGCCGTCAAGAGCTTCTTCGACCCCAACTGGGTGGACTTGGGCGACCTCGGCGTCTACGGCAGGTTCCTCGAAGTCAACTGGGTCTGGTCAGTGTGGCTGACCATATTCCACTCCATGATCAGCATAGCCCTCCCCATCCTGATGCTCAGCCTCTGGTATCCGCGCCTCAAGCGCGAGCCGGTCCTGACCCCTAAGCAGTTCAAGACCGTCGGCTGGTTGTTCACCATCGACGTCGTGTTCTGCGTGTTCCTGTTCGTCGCTGTGCAGGACTACGTCCCGCCGCCGCTCCAGTACGCCGCCTGCTTCGCGGTGGTGTACCTCCTGTGGAGGCTGGCGAAGAAGCTCCCGAAGGGCCTGGTGAGCGCCAGACACCCCGAGCCGTCCTGGCACCCGGTCAAGTTCCTGGCCCTCGGGTTCGCGATGATGCTGGCCGGGATGCTCTTCGGGATGGGCGCGTGGGAAGTGCACCCGGCCGTCCCGATCCTCATGCTCCTGCTGTCATGCTCGGTCACGCTCCTGCTGCTGCAGCACAAGATGGGTGCGACCAGGAACTCCGTCCACAAGGCCTGCTTCGCCGTCGGCCTGATACTGCTCCTGATGGTCGCCGCGCCGTTCCACGAGCTGAACAGCGGGATGGTCGGCATGACGGCCACCGCGATGGCATTCGCTATCTTCTCAGCGCTGTTGATGATGAGGGCGCGGTCGTACGAGTCAGCCGTCACGGCGCAGGCGCCCCCGCGGGTGTAGGAGAATGGCGCCGTCGAGCGGGTTCGAACCGCTGACCTTCCGCTTAACAGGCGGACGCTCTACCGACTGAGCTACGACGGCATGGTCTGAGTCGCAGGCGCAGTTATCCTGACCGGTTTAATAAGCCTTTTGCAGCGGTCCGGGGCGCGCCAGGGCGAGAAACGATGGGTCGGGGGCCGGTCTTACTCGATCGACTCCCGCAGCTCATTGACCGTGGAGCTCATCGTCTCCAGGATCTCCTTCAGGTGGTCCAGGAAGTCCTGTATCTTGTCAGTGGTCACAGCGCCGTCAGGGGACGGCCCGATGAGCCCTTCCTGCTCCAGGATCCTGAGCGAGTACCTCACCTTGTGCTGAGGGTAGTCGAGCATCTCCGACAGGCGTATGATGCCTATCGGCTCGTTGTCCATGATGGCCTTCAGCATGGCTACGTGCCTCTGGAGGAGTTCTATCTCGGCTTCGATCTTGCTCGTGAGCACCGACTTGCCCGTCCTTCCTTTCATGGCCATTCCCTCGCGAGGAATCAGAGGCTGTCTGTCGTGCTACATGATAGCATTTGAACGCTTTAAACCGGCAGGAAGAACAACTGAGGTTGTAGCACGCAGGGGCACGTTTGATATAACCACCGGGGAATAACTCAGGCCGCAATGGCCGCTATCGAGGCAACGGACGTCACGATGGACTTCGGCGGTATGAAGGCCCTCGACAATGTGAGCATCTCGGTCGAGGAGGGCGACACTTTCGGGTTCTTCGGCCCCAACGGGGCCGGCAAGACGACGCTCATTCGGATATTGACGGGACAGCTCGAGCCGTCCTCGGGGTCCGTGCGCGTGCTCGGCGTCGACGCGATCAAGGAGCCGATCAGGGTCAAGGAGCTCATCGGCATAGTGCCCGAGGTGGAGAGCCCCCCGACCTATCTCACGGCCTACGAGTACATGTACTTCGTCGGCAAGGTGCGCAAGCTGGACGACCTCGACGACAGGATAGACAAGTGGCTCGCGTACTTCGACCTCGAGAGCAAGAAGGGCACCATATGCAAGGACATGTCCAAGGGCATGCGCCAGAAGCTGATGCTCGCGTCCGCGTTCATGCACGAGCCGAAGCTCCTGTTCCTGGACGAGCCGTTCATCAACCTCGACCCCATCTACCAGAAGCTCCTGAGGGAGTACATCGAGGAGTACGTTTCGAAGGGTGGCACGGTCTTCCTGTGCTCGCACATACTCGAGATCGCCGAGCGGCTCTGCAACAAGCTCGCCATCGTGAACCTGGGCAGGGTGGCGCTGCAGGGACGTAAGGACGAGCTCCTGCGCGGCGGTGAGAACCTCGAGAAAGTGTTCATGCGCACAATCGGAGGCGGTCTGATACGAAGACCCTCCTGAGGCTGATGCTGAAGGAGGAGTTCAGGAGCCACGCCGCGTACTCCGGGCAGGAGCGGTTCCTGACCTTCCCAGTGTTCGTGTTCCTCATCGCGAGCGTGCTCGGGCTCTCGCTCGAGAAGACGCTCGAGACCGTCTCCCTGAAACAACTCGCGGAGTTCGCCCACCTGTCGGCGTTCCTCTACGGCCTGAGCGTGGGCGCCTTCGGGCTCATGGGCCACCAGTACCTCGAGCGCCGGTACGGCAGGAGCAACTACCTCATCGCCATGCCTTACATCCTCCCGCTCTCCTTCAAGACCACCTTCCTCGGCATATTCGTCAGGGACGCCCTGTTCTACGTGCTCCTGATGCTCGTGCCCGCGACGGGCGGCCTGCTCCTGGCGGCGCCGATCATGGGGTACTCGCTCGGCAGCGTCGGGCTCCTGTTCGTGTCCGTGCTCCTCACCTTCATGATCGGGCTCTCGATGAGCTTCCTGGCCTCGGTCATGTACACCCGCGACAAGCGCCTGTTCGGGCTGTTCACGGCCGCCATCGTGTCCATCTTCGTGCTCCACGGGGCGGTCGGCATCCTGCCGCTCGAGGCGGTCATACCGTCCCTCGGGCTGCAGATGAACGTGCGCCCGTTCCCGGTCGACGGCTCGGCCGCGGCGTTCTTCGCGGCCGTCTCGGTGGCGGAGGTCGGGGTGATGACCTTCCTTGCATACGCCCTGGTCGAGGTGAGGATCAGCATATCGACCCAGTCGTACGCGGACATGCTGCCGAGGTACCACGCGAGGATGCGCTGGCTCAAAGGCCTGACGAGGACCTTGTTCGCGAAGGAGTTGGTCGACCTGAAGAGGAGCGGGACCATCGCGAAGATGTCCTTCTCGTTCGTGCTGCCTCTCCTGTTCCTGTCGTTCACGACCTGGTTCGTCAACTACGGGCTCGCCATACCCGTCGGGTTCAACACGGTGTTCTACGCGTCGATGGTGGGCTTCGTCGGCGTCATGATGTACAGCTGGCTGAACAACATCGACCTGGTCGAGTACTACTCCCTGATACCGGTGACCGTGCCGCAGCTCATCAAGGTGAGGATAGCCGTGTTCCTCGTCCTCACCCTGGGCATATCGACATTCTTCGTCGTGGGGATATCCATCCTGAACGACGAGGCGGGCTATCTGCCGCTGGCGCTCCTCGTCATGTTCATCACATCGGTGTACATGGTACTCGTCCTGGCCTACCTGACGGGCCTGAGGACGAACACGTTCCTGTTCGACACGAGCATCCTCGCCAAGTTCAGCATCATGTCCTTCATGCCCGACGTGTGCCTGGTCATCCTGTCGTTCAGCCTGTCCACGGACTGGACCTTCTCCCTCCTCGGCCTGGCCATCGTGCTGTTCTCGATGTCCGCCACGTCGTTCATTCTCTACAGGGGCATCGATTCGAAGTGGCGGAAGACCGCCTTCGCGGAATAGGCAGGATTATGTCCGCCCCGGACCGTTCGAGGTGCTCGGAGAGAGGCGTGACGATGGACCGGGCGGAGCTGTTCAGGAGGTGCCTCCACGGTCTCATGGCGTTCGCGCCGGCCTACTACCTGCTCCCGACGCAGGTCCCGGTGCTCGGGGTGGAGAGGTGGGTCCTGCTCATCGCCTTCATCTCGATCGTCTCGACGGTGGAGGGCCTCCGCCTGCTCATGGGGTGGAAGTTCTTCGGGCTCAGGCCTCACGAGAGGAACCAGATCGCGTCCTTCGTGTGGGCGGCGGCAGGGGTCACGGCCGCGCTGTGGTTGTTCAGGGAGGACGTGGCCACAGCCGCGATAATCGGGTGGGCGCTCGTGGACCCGCTCGCCGGGGAACTCAGGAGGGTCAGGCCCCGGTCGACGGTCCCGATAATCGTCCCTGTCGCGGTCTACATCACGATCGCCGCGCCAGTACTGTACATGTGCGGCGAGATGTCGCTCCTGTCGGTCGTCCTCGTGAGCGTCATCGGCGCGACCACGGCCGTGGCCGTGGAGCGACAAAATATACGCTATGTAGACGACGACTTCCTCATGATAGTGCTGCCGTGTCTGATCATGGAGCTGTTCGCCTTCTGACACGGCGTGCGCGGAGGTCAGAGCACTTCGAGCTTCCCGTACTTGCCGGCGCTGACCTGCAGCTTGTTCTTGAAGGAAGACGCCCAGCCGTTCGTGATCCTGATCTTGGAGTCGACCTGGACCTTGTCTATGTCGTCGTTCCAGAGGGTGAGGCTGACCTTCTCCCCGGCCTCGTCCTCGCCTTCCGCGTCGCACACGCGCCCGCCGGAGCCGCTATACTTTGAGGTCCATTCCCTGGGCTCGCCCTTCTCCACGATGGTTACGGTGAGCTCATCGACCTTTGACTTGTCCTTTAGGTCCTTTGCCATCATTGTAGCACGCTCTAGGTCGGTCGGAAGCGGGTCATCGTACTTAAACCTCGCCCCTCTCCGGGGCCCGCCCGCCCCCGCCCGGCGGACGCGGCACTTGACGCCGTTTTACTGTCGTGCCAGATGTCCCGCGGAACCTCCGTTTCTACTCCAATTAGCATTTTATATCCCAGACTCAGATAGGGGCCGTCCATGACTAGGATCAAGGTCATCACCGAACCGGCGGAATTGGTCCCTATGTTCCGGGCGGTGGACACGAAGGTCAAGAGGGAGGTCTTGAAACTAGTCACCCTCGAATGGCACACGGTCAGGGACATCGAGAAGCAGTTCGGGCCCGCCGGGAAGGAGGCCCTCTTGTTCTTCGAGAAGATGAAGCTCGTCGAGACGAGGTGGCAGACCTCCGACACGCAGCAGCCCGAGAAGGCCTATCACACGTACTACACGTCGTTCCACATCAACGCCTCGTGGCCGGTGTACGAGATCAGCGACGTCCTCGCCGCGGCCGTGATGGACGAGAAGGAGTTCACCAAGATCGAGAAGCAGATATTCGACCTCGTCGGGCCCCAGGGCAAGTTCGCGGGCGATGTCGCCGAGGTCCTGGGGGTCACGTTCACGATGCTCAAGAGCCTGGTGAAGAGAAGCACCAAGCTGGACTACAGAGGCCACAGGATAGAGCGCGTGAAGGAGTCGCATTAGCGCCTCCGGGGTGGACGCATCATGATAGTCGTGCTGAGGCTCGGCCATCGTCCCGACAGGGACCAGAGGGTCACGACGCACGTCGCGCTGACCGCCAGGGCGCTTGGGGCGGACGAGGTCTGGGTATCGACAAAGGACTCGTCCCTCGAGCGCTCGGTCCGAGGGGTCGTGGAGAGGTTCGGGGGCGGGTTCGCCATCAAGACAGGGGTCGACTGGCGCAAGGCCCTCAAGGCATGGACCGGCACGGTCGTCCACCTGACGATGTACGGCGAGAGCCTCTCGGACGCGCTCCCGACCATCCCGGCCGACGACCTCATGATAGTCGTCGGGGCGGAGAAGGTCCCGAGGGAGGTCTACGAGCTGGCCCACAGGAACGTGTCCGTGGGGAACCAGCCGCACTCGGAGGTCGCGGCCCTGGCGATATTCCTGGACAGGCTCAAGGGCGGCAGGTCCGTCGAGCGCGACCTGAAAGGCAGGATGAGGATCATACCGAACCCCAGGGGGAAGACAGTAGTTGACGGACGGAACAGCGAGGCCGGTGAAGGTCCCGGGCAGTGAGGCGTGCCTCAGGATACTTGCGGACAGCGGCTGCGGGGCCGATGTCATAGAGCACTGCAAGGCGGTCGCGCGGCTCGCTGTCAGGATCGCCCGCAGGTGCGGGGCCGACGAGAGCCTCGTGGAGGCGGGTGCGCTCCTGCACGACCTCGGCCGGTGCCGGACCCACGGGATCGCGCACGCGGTCGAGGGAGCGAAGATGGCGACCGAGCTGAAGCTTCCCTCGCCACTGGTCAGGATAATCGAGCGGCATGTCGGCGCCGGGATAGCCAAGGCGGAGGCCGAGAGCATGGGCCTTCCGAAGAAGGACTATGCCCCGCGCACACTCGAGGAGAAGATAGTCGCCCATGCGGACAACCTGTTCGAAGGCGCGAGGCGCGTCCCCGTCTCGGACTCGGTCTACCAGCTCGTGCGCAAAGGCATGGACGGACCCGCGGAGAAGGTTCTGCGCCTCCACAAGGAGCTCTCCGAGGCGTGCGGGTGCGATGTGGACGAGATAAACTGAGAAGCGACTGCCGCGCCTAATCCGCGTGGTGGTACCTGGGGAACCGACCTTCCTTGTGCGCGTCCCTGAGCTTGTGGTACTCCTCCGCGTTCCTGCGGGCGGCGTCCATCAGGCTTGGGTCGTTCTCCTTGACCACCTTGGCCGGGACGCCGACCACTAGGCTCCCGGGCGGGACCTTCATGCCTGACTTGACAAGGGCGTTCGCCCCTATCACAGAGCCAGACCCGACCTCCGCGCCGTCGAGCACGGACGAGTTCATGCCGACAATCACGTAGTCCCCGATCCTGGCGGCGTGTATGATCGCGCCGTGGCCGATGGACACGTTCTTGCCGACGATCGTCGGCTTGCCCGGGTTGCCGTGTATCTGGCAATGCTCCTGCACGCTCGACCCCTCGCCTATCCTGACCGCTGAGAGGTCCCCTCTGATCACCGCGTAAGGCCAGACGCTGCAGCCCTTCTCGATGACGACATCACCGACGATGACGGCCTCTGGGGCGATGTAGCACGAAGGGTCGACGACCGGTCCGGACACGGACAGCTTGAGCGCGATGGCTAGGATAAAACCTTCGTCGTCCTAGGCTTCCTTCTTCTCGCTCTTCGGCTTGGACCCCCTCTTGAGGGCGACGCGCTTCGGGAAGTACTTGAGTATCACGATGTCGCCGACCGACCCGATCCACCTGAACGGGACGTTGACGGACTTGGACCCTTCAACCAGGAGCGGGTTCGTCTGGCTGATGAAAAGTCCTTGGACCTTGTTCTCATCCACCTCGACGACGAGGTTGGAGATGTTCCCAAGGTATATGCCCTGACTCGTGTAGACTTGCAGACCAATCATATCAGAAGCTTCGGTGAGCATCCTGCATCCCTGCGACCGTATCGCCATCCAGTCTTTAAATAGTTTTGTTTCAGCCAGAGTACTGGCTTCCAAGACTACGTCTTGGGCCCCTCGCCTCGCGAGGCGCACATGTTCGGAACAATGGTTAAGTACGCGGCCCCCATTCGGTAGTGCATACGAAAGGCACAAGCGTGCAAATCCGGTGTGGCAGATGTCAGAGCTGGATGAGATAAGGCAGAGGAAGTTGCAGGAGATGATGAGGATGACAGGTTCAGGGCTTTCCGGAGGCGTAGCGTATC
>JAUPMC010000146.1 GCA_030836605.1 Thermoplasmatota archaeon
ATGAAGACCGAGCGCCTGCACTTCAAGAGAGCGGGCATGCACGACGTGTACGTGTCCCAGGGGAAGGCCCCGGAGGCGCCCGTCATACCCGCCCCGCCGCCGGCCGTGGAGCCGCTGCCACAGCCGGCACCGGCCCCCGCGAAGGCCGCGGAGCCGGAACCGGAACCCGAGCCCACGGAGGAGGAAGAGGACGAGCTGGAGCCCACCGCGTCCATCCTCGTGTTCGGGGGACGGGCGAAGAAGAAAAAGAAGAAGAATCGCTGAGATCCGCCAAGCCAGCCTGCGTAACGTCACGTGACAGGTCCTGAGAGGTTTTATCTACACCCTCAGGGCATCCAGATGGCCATAGGGGGAGTGGCGGCACGGGGACACTCTCGTTCGCGGGGTACGCGCTGAGTTCGATGGTGCGCAACAGGCGCAGGACAATATACGCCGTCCTAGGCATCACCCTCGCCGTATCCCTCATCGCGGGGTCCCTGATAGCGGTCGACTCCGCGTCCGTAGGCCTGATCAGGGAGCGCCTCGAGGACATCCCGGTCGACTACTACGGGCAGAGCTACGTGTACCTCCAGGATGTGGACACCGAGCGGTATGATGGAGTGACCGACAACCTTCTAGAGGTCGCGGGGGTCGAGCAGGCGTCGTGCGTCCTGAGCGTCGGCGGATGGGCCTTCTACAATGTGGAGGGCTCAAGATACTACAATGAGTATGATTGGTATCAGACGAGCTCAGTCATGCTCATCCCGGACGACCCGTCCGTCCTGATGGAGAGATACCAGATATACGGGGAGGCGCCCGCCCCGGGCACGGTCGCCGTGCCGCACAACGTGGCCGCCTTCCTTGATATCGAGGCGGGCGACGAGATCATCTGCGGCTACGAATTCTACGAGTACAACTCCAGCGACGGCACGAGCATCCTGAGGTACGCGAACATGTCGCTCGAGGTCTCCCAGGTCTGGAGCCAGGCCGAGGACGTCGAGGAGATGTGGCAGTGGTGGTACTGGGGCGAGGAAGTCGTCGACGACATCACCTTCATAGAGAGCCGGAACCCGGTCGTCATGTACATCAGCGACTCGGACGTGATGACCGAGGCATTCCCCGAGGGGTCGTTCCCCGGGTTCACCGAGAGGTACACCGTCTGGATAGACAGGGACGATTACGTGCGCCTGACGAACATCGCGCTCACCATCGAGTCGCTCGAGACGCTGAACGGACGGCTCGAGCGCGCCGCCCGCGAGGTCGACGCCAGGTTCTACACCCCGCTGACCAGTGTGCTCTACGAGATGGGGGACGATATGACCCAGAAGAAGCTCGTCTTCGTGGCCCTGTCCCTGCCGGTCATGGCCATGGGCATTTACCTGTCCCTTGTCGGCGTCGAGATGGGGATGACCGAGAGGAGGCGGGAGGTCGGCGTGCTCAAGTCCAGAGGCGCCAGCAACCGGCAGGTGTTCGCGTCCATGATATCGGAGTCGTTGCTACTGGGAGCGTTAGCCAGCCTGCTGGGCCTCGGCCTGGGCTTCGTCCTCAGCAGGTTCCTGGTCGTGGCTGTGTCCGGCATGTCCTCGACGGGGACGGCGGAACCGGACCTGGCCACGTTCTTCGTCTCGACGTGGACCGTCGTGGTCGTGGTCATATTCGGCGTCCTCCTGATGCTGCTGAGCTCATACGGGCCGATGAGGCGCGCGGCGAGGATGCCAGTGGCCGAGGCGCTCCACCATTATACGCCGAAGACGGTCAAGGTCGGGTACAAGGCGAGGTATGACATAGCCGCCTTGATCTTGTGCGGGCTGAGCGCCGCCAGCGTGTTCGGGCTCACTGACATGCTCTCCACGTGGAGATCGGCGTCCCTCATGACATACTTCGTCATCGCGGTCGTGGTCTCCGTGGGCTGGGCCCTGGTGCCCGCGGTGCCCTTCCTGCTCTCCGTGAGCGTCATAAGGCTCGTCACCAGGGGCTCCCGGAGGCTGTACACGCGCTTCTCATGGCTCGTCAAGTCTTGGACCAAGGAGCTCCATTACATCGTCGAGAAGAACATCGCGAGGAACCCGAAGAGGGCCTCCAACGTGGGCATCATCGTGTCCCTCGCGGTCGCGTTCGGCCTGTTCGTGTCGGTGACGATGGAGTCGGAGCTGGCATACGCCGAGGACGTCGTGATGTACGAGGTCGGGGCGGACCTGAGGTACTGGGGCTATGCGCTGTACGCCGAGGGTGGGCCGAGCGAGATCGATTTCTCGGCCATGGACTCCGTCGACACCGTCGAGGGCGTCGGGTCCGCGGCCATGTACCTCAACGTGTGGACGCAGGTGGATTACACATATGCCTCGGTGGCGCTGTTCGATTCAGAGGAGTTAACGGACGTGGTCGATGTCGGCTCTGGATGGTATGCGGGGGACGGTTCGGAGGACATCCGCGACCTCAAGGAGAACGGCACGGCCTTCATTAGCGAGGGCTTCGCTGACAACAACTACCTTGTCGTAGGCGACTCGCTCCGCGTCGAGATGGAGCTCAACACCGGTGATGCCAACTTCTCGGGCGAGCGGACGGTGTTCTGGCTCGATGTCATAGGCCTGGTGAGCCAGCTGCCCGGCCTCAGCTGCGACGTGTACGTGGACTTGGACACCCTGTCGTTCATAGACATGGGCTGGTACCCCGATTACTCCGTGGGCGTGGGCGTGTTCGTTGATGTGGAGGACGGCGCCGACCACAGCGAGACGGCCGACCGCCTGAGGACCTTCTGCTACGCCGCGAACCTCGACGGGCAAGTGGAGGTCGCCCAGGAGCGCATCGATGAGGTCACAAGCACGCCGGAGTTCAAGAGCATTCGGGACTTCCTGTACCTGGAGTACGCCCTATCGCTGGTCATGCTCACATGCGGCGTCGGGCTCGTGCTCTTCGTCACCGTCTGGGACCGGCGGCAGGAGCTGGCGTGCATCATGGC
The DNA here is from genome assembly GCA_030836605.1 of Thermoplasmatota archaeon. Classification (GTDB taxonomy): domain Archaea; phylum Thermoplasmatota; class Thermoplasmata; order UBA10834; family UBA10834; genus UBA9653. The sequence goes on from JAUPMC010000146.1 coordinate 2,939, forward strand.
CCGGGGCTCGTCCCCGGAGCAGATGAGGCGCATACTGATGGGGGAGTCGCTCTCCCTCATGGCCCTGGGGATGGTTGTGGGCGTCTCGGCAGGGGTTCTGTCGGCTATCCTGTACAACGCCCTCGTGTACGGCGTCAGCTCGTCCGAAGTGCCGCACCTGACCGTGTTCTCCTGGGTCAGCTGGGCGGTGGTGCTGTCCGCGGTGGCCTCGTTCGTGATAGCGTCCTACCTGGCCACGTTCAACCTGGGCAAGCTGAAGCTCGCGGAGATACTGAGGATCAGAGGTGGTTGAGATGGTCGACATCGTCGTGAAGGATCTGATAAAGGTGTACAAGACCGGCAAGTCCGAGGTAATAGCCCTCAGAGGCCTGGACTGCTCGATGAAGGGCGGCACGATCCACGCGGTCATGGGTCCGTCCGGGTGCGGCAAGACGACCCTGCTGAACATCATGGGGGGCCTGGACCGCCCCACGGCCGGCTCTGTCATGATCGGGAGCGACAACATCGTGGACTTATCCGACGATGACCTCGTCAAGCACAGGCGCGAGAGGGTCGGGATAGTCTTCCAGTTCTTCAACCTCGTCCCGACGCTCACGGCCAGGGAGAACATCGAGCTCCCCATGCGCCTCGCGAAGAAGGACTCGAAGGAGATGAGCGCCCGCGCGGACGAGCTCCTGGCCCTCGTGGGCATGACCGAGCGCGCGAAGCACAAGCCGGACGAGCTCTCAGGCGGGGAGCAGCAGAGGATAGGCATCGCGACCGCGCTCGCGAACGACCCGTCCATAATACTCGCCGACGAGCCCACGGGCGAGCTCGACTCTGAGGCGGGCCATCAGGTCCTGATGCTCTTCAGGAGGCTCAGGGACGAGTTCGGGAAGACGGTCATCATAGTCACGCACGACCAGCGGATAGGCCAGATAGCGGACTCGGTGATGACGATAGTGGACGGCAGGATAACGGGCGAGACGTCGGGCGAGGCTTTCCACGAGAAGACGACCGACGCCGCTAGATCTCGATCTTCCCCTTCTTGAGTAGGAGCTGGAGCGCCTCGTCGGCGGCCTTGTCCTTCTTGTCCTTGTCGTCCAGGATCTTGCGGGTCGCGAGGTTGACGTCCCTGACGGCGTTCCTCTCCTCCCTGATCTCGTCCCGCTTCTTGTTCCTGATCTCGAGGACCTTCTCGCGGAGCTCCATCGCTTTCTGGTGGACGGCGTCCGCCTCCTCCTTGAGCTTCAGGAACTCCTCGTGCTTCTTGTTCGCGGTCGCGGCCAGAGTGCCTATCTCCTTCGCGTTGGCCTGGGCCTCCTCGTGGTACTTGTGCTGCTCCTCCGAGAGCCGCACGACCTCCGCGTGCTCCTTGTCCGCGAGTTTGAAGAGCGTGTCTATGCTGCCGTCGACGTCCTTGACCTCCTTCTGTATCTTCTCCTGCTCCGCGAGGATACCTTTGTACCTCTGGAGGTCGGCGGCGCGGGCCTTGATCTTCTCGAGGAGCTCCCTCTCCTCGGTCAGCTTGAGCGCCTGGGTCTGCTGTTCGAGTTCCATCCTCCTGATGTCCACCTCTACGACCCTGATCTCGGCCTTGAGGTCGCCCATGGGGCTCCCCTTGAGCTTCCTCTTGAACTCTATGAGCTCCTTGGCCTTGGCCTGGAGCTCGTTCCTCTTGGCTTTGTGGACCCTCATCTCAGCGACGGCCGCGTCCCTCTTGTCCCGGGCCTCGTTCATCGGGCCCTGCAGCTCCTTCCTCTTGTCGTGGAGCGAGTCCCTCTCGGACCTGGCGATCGCTGCGAGCTCGTTGATCTCGTCGCGCTTGTTCAGGAACGCCCTGAACTTCAGCTCTGCGCTGTCGATCTCGCTGATCTTCTTCTTCCCCTGAGCCGCTCTCTTGGTCTTCATTCGGACCCGCCAGGCCAGATAATACGGCAGGGGATAATGGCACTGGGTTATAAGGGTTGCCAATGTCCTCGGAAGGATTCATGTCCCTCCAGGGCATACATGGGTGACCGGCGCCGCCGGCACTGGTGGTCCGAGTGGAGTTCTACTCTCGAGGAAGGGGGATAATCAGGCCCGAAGCGACCGCGATCGACCTGCCGGTGGAGAAGGCCGTGATATGCTTCACGGAGGGCTTCTACCCGAGGTTGGTCAAGTGCCTGGGCCTTTCCGACGCCAGGCGGGCCCCGCACATCAGCGCCTGCCACAGGGGGAGGCTTGGGAAGGAGGTCGCGCTCTACAAGTCCGAGGTCGGGGCACCGGCAGTCGCGATGGCGATGGAGGTCATGATAGCCTCGGGCGTGCGGAGGATACTGATGCTCGGCCTCGCTGGATCCCTGACACCGTCCTGCCCTGTCGGATCCGCCGTCATACCGACATGGGGGATCAGAGAGGAGGGCACATCGTACCACTATCTCAAGCCCGGCGTCTGTCCGAAGCCGTCCCCGGGTTTCGTCCGGGAGCTGAGGACCGCGCTCTCCGACATCGAGCCCCGGCTGGGCGGGGTATGGAGCACGGACGCCCCGTACAGGGAGACCGTCGGGAAAGTGGATGAGTACGCCAGGAGGGGCGTGTTGGCCGTGGACATGGAGACCACGGCCATGATGGCTGTCGCGACGCACAGGAAGGCGGAGTTCGCCGCGGTACTGACGATTTCAGATCTAGTGCACGGGCCAGAATGGGACCCGGCGTTCGGGACGAAGAGGCTCAACCGGGCGCGCGACGCTGTCTGTGAGAGGGCAGCCCAAGTGGTGCTGTGAGCGTTACGGGTCCTGGTCGACGAACGGATCCGTAATCCCCAGGCCAGGCGTCTTGGGCGCGCGCAGCGTCCCGTCGATGAATTCGAGCCCGGACGAGGGGTCGCCTACGATGTTGAAGTGCGAGTCGAGGTCCGCGAACCTCACGTTCTCGGAGCTCAGCACGAAGTGAAGCCCGGCCGCTATCGAGAGCTGTATCTCGCCCATGCACCCGACCATCGTGCCTATCCCCGCCTCGGCTGCCAGCCGGTTGATCGTTATGGCGTCGTGGATGCCCGAGCTCTTCATGAGCTTGATGTTGATGAGGTCGACCACCTCGTCCCTGATGACCCGCCTCGCGTCCGCGACGTCCTTCACGCACTCGTCGGCCATGATCGGGACGGCGCTCCTCTCCTTGACCCTCTTGAGCCCGGCGTAGTCCTCGGCCTTGACCGGCTGCTCGACCACCGCGACATCCAGGGTCCTCATCGCCTCGCAGAAGGTGACGGCCTGCTCGACCGAATATCCCTGGTTCGCGTCCACCCTGAGCTGCACCTTCGGCCCGACGGCGTCCCTCACGGCCGCGACGCGCCTGACGTCGTCCTCCAGGTCCAGGCCCACCTTTATCTTGAGCGCCCTGAAACCCTCCTTGTAGTGCTTCAGCGCGCGCTTGACGGTCACATCCTTCGACTCGATGCCTATGGTCATGTCCGTGAGCACGGAGTCTCCCCGCGCCCCGCCCAGGAACTCGCGCAGTGGCTTCCCCGCACGCTTGCTGAGCAGGTCGTAGGCCGCGATGTCCACCGCTGCCTTCGCCGAGGTGTTCCCGGGGGCTATCGCGTCCAGCCTCCTGTGCAGCCCGGACAGGTCGGCCTCGTCCGTGCCGACGATCTTCTTGGGCACCTTCGCGAGGAACTCCTCGACGGTCCTCACGGTCTCGTGCGTCACGTCGCTGGGCGACGCGCACCCGACCCCGGACTCGTCCCCGGAGACTATCTTGACAGCGATGTTCTCCGCGACGTCGGCGCTGCCAGTGGCTATCCTGAAGCCGTACTTCCGCTGGTTGATGAACGTCCTGGTGAGCACTGACTCAATCATCTTCCGCATCCCCTCTCGAACAGCTTGACCGCGTTGATGTCCTTCTTGAGCCCGATGTTGTCGGCCACGGGGGCGCACTTGGTCCTCAGCAGGAACGCGATGGGCGCGAGGTCCGTCTCGGACAGCGACTCGAAGTTGGCCATGCCCTTCGCGATGACCAGGTCGTGCCCCCTCAACAGTCTGCCGAACCCGCCCTCCATCGAGGCGAGGTCTATGCCGACCGCGAACCCGGGCGCCTCGACGACCCGGTCCACGAGCCCCTCGATGCCCAGGCCGGCGATGTCCTTCATGGTCACGTCCGTCAGGATAGGGTCCTCCTTGACCACGAGAGTGACATGGACTCCTAGCGTCTTCAGCTCCTTCAGCGCAAGCCTGTCGAACACGACCTCGCCGCAGTTGTCCAGGAGGTACGCGACCTTCGCGCCCTTCCTCAACAGCTTCCTGAGCTTCGGCGTGTCGTCGTGCCCCAGCCCCTCGTCCAGGAGGTTCCTGAACTCCTTCTTGAGCGTCACAGGGTGGTCGAACCCGGTGCCTATGCCGAAGTCCAGCACGTTCCCGACGACCGCGCACAGGAAGGAAGTCCTCAGCTTGTCCCTCGACTTCGCCACGAACCTCTCCGCGGCAGGGTACAGCTCGAGCGCGACCTCGTTGCTCTTCGCCTTGAGTTCCTTGTACGGGTCGTCGTCCCCGAGCAGGTCATAGACCCCTCTGTGGACCTCGGTCGCGACGACCGCGGAGCATACATCGGGACCGAAGAGCCTCCCGAGCGCCGCGGAGGCGTACTTGACCGTGTCGACGGACTTGGCCGGGTCCACCTCCATCGTCTCGAACAGGACCCTCCTGACCAGGCAGGGGACGCACTCTGGGCTCATCCTCATGGCGCCGCGGGAATCTCGCTCTACGGATATAACACGTCGGGAACTACACCGGGCCCCCGAGGCTGTCCAGGGCCGCGCTGGCTCACTTCAATATGCCCAGCTGCCCCAGCTTCTCGGGCAGGTAGGTATCCGTGACATAGTCCAGGCCGTACTTCGCGAGGGCCTGCTGCTCGGCCTTCTTGCCTATCTCGAGCATCAGGTCTATCTCGTGCTTCCAGAACTCGTCCTTGAACCTCGGGTCCGTCTTCTCCGCGTTCAGCGCCTGGATGTCCTTGTCGTTCAGCTTGTCCGTGGGCAGCTCGTAGTTCAGTATGTCAGAGGCCGTGATGCCCACGAACTCCGCCGTGGGCGTCGCGAGGTACTCCGATATGTGGGCAGTCTTGATGGCCCCGTACGCGATCGACGCGTGTATCCTGAAGCTCCAGGGGTCGCCATCCGTGAAGGTCACGACCGGGAGCTTCATCTCCTCGTTCAAACGCTTGATGAACCTGCGCGTGCTCCTCGCGGGCTGCCCCTTGAGGTGCACGACGACCGCGTGCGCGTCCTCGTCGAACTTGTTCTCGACCAGACGGTCGAACATACCGCCCGTCTCGATCGCTATGATGAAGTCGGCGTCGCTGTCCACGAACTCTATCTTCTCTTTCTCGACGTTGTACGGCACGCCGTACCCGGAGTCCCCGACATCGTCCCGGCAGTTGATCTTCTTCTTCTTGCCCTTCCTGTCGGTCTCCTGGATCGTTATGTTGCCCATGACCCTCGCGCCGTCCTCCTCGGGCCTGAGCTTGAAGTCCTCCCTCATGCAGCCCGTGATGATCTCGAGGTCCTCCGCGAGCATGTTCGACTCGTCCTGCGCGGAGAACTTCGCCTTGGGCCACCCCTCGGATATGTAGTACATCTCCCTCAGGGTCGAGCTCTTGCTGTCCTTGATCATGTCCTCGATGAACTCGAGCATGTACATCGTCCGCAGGAGCATCTGGGCCCCCGTGAGCTTCTTCGCGGACCTGGCGCCCATGGCCTTGCCGTACTTCCACACGGCCGCCTTGCTGTCGAACCTGATGTTGCTCTTGGTCCTGAGGGGTATCATCATCTTCGGGATCTTGCCGCCGTCGAGCTGGTCGTAGACCTCCTGGGCGATGCCCGTGAGCTTGTCGACGGCGTTCTGGTGCCTCTCGCTATTCTTCATCCTTGATCACCTCCGCCCCCTCGTCGTAGTCCACGTCCTCCTCTTCGCCCTCCTCGGCCGCCGCTCCCTCATCCACGGGGAGTTCCCCGGTGATCTTCAGGTGCTCCAGGTCCCAGTCCCCGGGCAGCACGTCCACGCCGATGACGGACGCGGCGTCTATCCCGCTCACATAGACCTCGTTCTCGCCGTACTCCTCCTGGGACAGCCCGGTCAGGTCGAACTTGAGCTGGAACTCCTCGGTCGATGAGACGCGCTTGATGTCCCACGTGACCTTGTTGCCGTCGCGGACCTCGAGCGGCTGCAGTTCGAGGCTCTTCGGGTCTATCTTGTCGAACGGGACGACCATGTGGAGGTGGAACCCCTGGGACTTGGGGGTGTAGTTGTAGATCCTCACTAGCACGTGGTGCCTCTTCTTCTCGTACGAGACCTCGTCGTCTATCCACACGACGTTCATTATCTTCGTGATGGTCCCCGAGAGTTCCGGCACGGGCTTCCCGACTATCTTCGCGCTCTTCTCGGCTATCATCGGTATGATGTCCTGGACGATCTCGAACTTGACCTTGGCCTTGCTCTTCTTCTCGGCCTTGTTCAAGTGGGTCTTGAGCCTCCTCGCGCAGGCCTTGAGGGCTAGCTCGATCTCCTCCTTGATCTCGGGGATGTTCGCGACCGCCTCCTTCGACTCGGACGTGAACGGTATCTTGGTCGACGCGAGGTGGACCATGATGATGGCCGGGCCGAAGGGTATCCCGTGGCCGCCCCTCTGCTCGAGCCCGTACCTCCTCCAGTCCACGTTCTCTATCGCCTGGGTCGTGGCGCACGCCCCCTGCTGGTACATGAGCGGCACACGGTTCGCGAACCTCAGTATCTGTACGGGCTCCTCCTTGCTGAGCTCCCCGCCGTAGACTATCCCGACCTCCACTATGAACGGGTTGCCGGCGAAGACCTTCGGCTCCCTCGTGATCGGGGGCGCGTAGAACTCGGCCTTGACGTCCCCGAGGACGTTCTTCAGCCCCTTGCGGATGAGCGTCTCGCCTATCGGAGAGAGGCAGTCCGTCTCGGGCGCCATGATCCGGACCTTCTTCATCGCCTCGAGCACCGCCCCCGCCTGCTCGAGCGTGAGCTTGGTCGGTCTCTGCTCGGGGGGCACGCCCGCGAGCTCGCAGACCTCCTTCGCGACCCTGTTGGATATCCTGGAGAACTCGGAGCTCAGGAAGCTGGTCATCTTGAGCGACTCGGTGTACTTCGCCATGCTCAGGAGCTCGCCCAGCTCGACGCCTTCCGGGTGTGGCATCACCGGCTTCGTGGGCGGCGGGACCTGGTCCGAGGCACGCTCGAACACGATCGGGACGCCCTCCGGAGGCACGAATGTGATCTTGGCATGCGGGTTCACGATCGCGGTGCCCTTGAGGTATTCGAAGACCGACTGCTTCCCACCCATGTACTTTCCTTTCAGGTGGACCTGGATGCTCGTGCCGTGCTCCCTGTCCCAGATGACCCGGTCCTCGCGGAGCCGTTCGGGCCTGTTCTTCTTCGTGTCCAGGATGAGGTCGCACTCGTAGGCCGTGTCCTCGTCCGATATCTTGGACCTCACGGTCGCGGCCTTGCCCGTCGTGAGCTGGCTGTACATGACGACCGCGGACACGCCTATGCCCTGCTGCCCCCTCCTCTGCGCCCTCGTGTGGAACCGCGAGCCGTACAGTAGCCTGGCGAAGACGTTGGGCACCTGGGCCTTGACGATCCCCGGGCCGTTGTCTTCCTCGGTCAACTTGTACTCGGTGTTGTCCATCTTCTCGATCTTGACAAGTATCTCGGGGAGGATGCTCGCGTCCTCGCACGCGTCCAGGCTGTTGTCCACGGTCTCCTTGACCGATGTGATGAGCGCGCGGGTGAGCGAGTCGAATCCGAGTATCTGCTTGTTCTTCTCGAAGAATTCGGAGACGGATATCTCCTTCTGGTTCTTCGCTAGCTCATGTGCTATAGATGCCAATCAACCGTGCCTCCGCCCGGGAAGCGTTCACGCACATACGCTAAGTGCATCCCATGCGGTCAAACGGCGTCCTGGCATAAAAACATGTTGAACCCTTTTCGAGGTGGCCAGAGGAGTCAGGAGCCTACTTCCGGCTCACGTGCCAAGTCCGATACTTCGGGCGGGACGCTCCCTTCCCCACCCCCGCCTCGATGGGGTACACGGTCGCGATGATCATGGCTAGCGCCGCTGTGAACGCGACATAGAGGCCCACGCCGGGGGAGACGGTCGCTCCAGTGAGCTCCGATGAACCGAACGCTACTCCGTCAATTTCCCCCAGGATGCCGCCCAGGGCGAATGTGCAGGCGCCGGCCAGGGTGATGAAGCCTCCCAGGAGGGACCAAATGGACACCGCCAGGCCTATGACCATGATGTACAGCGCGGTCGAGTACGCGAAGCGCTCCAGGTCGTTCGTGCTTGCTAGGTAGTAATCGAACTCCCAGAGGGGCCGCTCCCACGAGTAGTCGAAGACGTCCACCTCGAGCCAGGGCAGTAGCAGGCTCGCGAATGTCAGCGCCGCTCCGAGGACCCCCAGCACGCTGACCGAGACCCTCATGACCTCACCCCCTTGCCCCGGTGGATCCGAGCTATGCCGAACATGACGGGGGGCACGAGCAGGAACAGGACGCCTGTGAGGAGCACAATCCCCTCGTTGCTCTCCACCAGCTTCCCCTCATCGGTCACGGCCCAGGCGAGGAGGTTGACGGCTGTGATCGCGGCCGCCGGAATGAGTGATGGGATGAGCTTGAGCCTCGTGACCGCCAGGGAGACCGCATAGACCGAGGCGAAGACCCCTGCTCCGGCCAGCGCGATGTTCTCCCAGGTCAAGTCGACGTAGTAGCCATGGTACTCGTGGGCGGTGTACTCCGTGAAGAACGCATAGAAGTCCACAAATGCGCCTATCGCCGCGATGGCCACTCCCGCGACCGCTACCTCGGCGATTATCGTGTTGGCCCGCGTCGGGGCGCCCCAGAGGGGAGATTTCAGTTTCCAGATTACCAGGAGGAACACGACCGAGAAGAGCAGCATGTCAATCGGGAGGTTGGCCAGGAACAGCGCGAGGACGGTGTCAGTGATAGGGTTGGCTGGCGGCACGATTGTCGGGTTGGCGGACACTCGGCCCGTGATGGCCAGGGCGAGCCCTGCTCCTGTCAACGACTGGACGTACGCTCTGCCGATCTTCCTCGTGTCGACCACCTACCCAGCTTCACCAGGTAGTTCTTGAGCGAGGAATCGCTATATAAGAACCATCGGCAGGCTGCTCATCATCGAGGGTCTCTGCAACGCAGCGTGGCCTCTCACGGCGCGCATCCTTCGTAGGCCTGGTCGAGGGCACCTGAGAACGTCAAACCGTGAAGGCGGTGCAGCAGGAGGAGGAGTGCCGCGGAAAAGGCCGAGGTGATGGCTAGACCCATCAAGGGCCAGATTATCACGAACGAGGCTGATACCGCGCTGGTCACGAACCAGGCGAGGGGGCTCAGCGGGGCGATGGCCGCTGCGGCTGCGAGGGAGACGGTCAAGCGAGTGCCGACGACCAGGCGCAGGGCCGCCGCGATCGAGGCGAAGATGAGCGCCGCCGCAACGGCAATGGCGGCTACGGAGAAGTCCTTGAGGATGTAGTGGTCTTCGACTCTCTCGTATAGGAGAGCGAAGTCTATGAACCCCCCGGCGACGGCGACAACCGCCGCCGCCACAAATACTGATGCCACGAAGGCCCATGGGTCCTGCGAGATATCCCCCACCCTCTGCTTCGCGATGCTCGTCGCCCCGTATACGGCCGCGGAGACGAGGAACAGGTCCGTGCTGAAATTAATCAGGATGAGGGTCAAGATCCCAGTGAACGGGTCCTCGAGCGTCGGCTCCGTGGACATGTTGGCGGAGACGGATGACGGGACGGACATGATTGCCGCTGCGGCCACCAGCGCCAGCGCCACAGCCTCCCTCACGAAACGCATGATCCGAGCACCACCCACTCACGGCGTCGGGTCTCAGAGCCCTTCCGGGCTATATCAACGGTGCCATGA
>JAUPMC010000147.1 GCA_030836605.1 Thermoplasmatota archaeon
AACCTGAGGAGCATCAGCTTCGACCTCGTGGCCCGCAGGGACCGGCAGCTCCTGATACTCAAGGCCCTGTGCAACATAGACTCCCTCTCATCCGACGACGCCGAGGAGATGAAGCTCATGGCCTCGATGCTCGGGGCGAGCCCGATGGTCATCGGGATGCACTCCAGCAACGCGGACCTCGAGGACGGCATACTCTACACGCGGTTCGGGATACCGATCGTCTCCGAGGGGACATTCTCCGACTTCATGCTCGAGGGCGTGCCTCCGCTGGTGTACGCCGCCCCAGGGGGGCTCTACGTCCGCCTCGACGGGGACATGCTCCGGGAGATCAGGCAGGCGAGGGTGATCTCCCTCGGGACGCTCGCTGAGGCGATAGGCGTCTCCAGGAAGGCCATACAGATGTACGAGACGGGCATGGGCGCCATGGTCGACATCGCCAGCAAGATAGAGGAGTTCCTGGACGCGCCGCTCGTGGTGCCCCTGGACCCGTTCGCGTACGCGACCGAGGTGGCCGACCAGTTCAAGGAGCTCGAGAAGTTCAAGGGCGACAACAAGGACGTGTTCGAGATGCTCACGGAGATCGGTTATTCCGTCGTCCCGACCAAGAAGGCCCCGTTCGAGGCCTTCGCGCGGGAGGAGGAGCTCCTGCTCCTCACTGGCATAGGCGAGGACCCCGTCATGACCGAGAGGAAGGCGAGGGTCGTCGGGAACCTGGCCAGGGTCGCGGAGAGGAAGAGCGTCATCATAGTCCAGAAGAAGACCTCCGCGGAGGAGATCGAGGGCACCCCGCTCGTCACGAAGGACGAGCTGAGGAAGGCCGACCACTCGGACGACTTCATGGAGCTCGTGCTGAGAAGGGAGAAGAGGCGGGTCCTATGAGCGCGCTCGAGGCGATCCTGGTGAACGGCGGGACCGTGCACCTGCTCTCGGTCATCAAGGGCCTCAAGTCGGAGGCCGACAAGGTCAAGGACGCGTTCGACAGGGTCAGGCCTGACAAGGTCGCAATCTCGCTGTCCAGGGAGGAGGTGGACGGGCTCAGGAACATGCCGGACGACTTCGAGCCCGAGCTCTCCAGGTACGACGAGATCTACGCCGAGGGGCTCGAGAAGTTCGGGGAGGTCGCGGCGCCGCCTCCCTGCTACGTCGCGACGGTTGAGCTGGCGGACCATCTCAAGATCCCGCTCGTGCCCGTCGACCTCGACGAGGACTCATTCTCAGAGCTGTACTGCGCGGCCGTCAGCGGGCCCGCGCTGTTCCGGCACTCGACCAGGACCTGGCTCCTGAAGCGCAGGAGGTTCGGGTCGGGCACGGCGGAGGACTACGTGCTCAAGTGGGACCACGCCGTGAACAACATGGAGGGGATGAGGCTCATCGAGCGGAAGAGGGCCGAGACGATAGCGAAGGGCATCGCGGGCCTGGCGTCCGCCGGGGGCGCCCTGCTCGCGGTCGTCGAGCTGGAGCGCGCGGCCGAGGTCAAGGAGATCCTGGCTGGCGCTGACGCGCCAGAGAAATGACAAAAGGAACGGGTTTGAGGGGTTTCGGGGCTCTTCCTCCGGCCACTAGGTCCTCTGGAATATGTCCCCGACGGCTATACAGACGATCGAGCCCTTCTCGGCGGTCAGAACCATGCTCGAGAACACGTCCTTGACCGTTATCACCCACGGGTCCTCGGTGCTGCCGACGTTCACGTACAGCTTCACCACTGAGCACTCGTTGGACGCGCCCGTCGAGTAACATACCGTGACGATGTCGTCGAGCCCGTCGCCGTTCACATCGTCCACCTGGAACATGGTCGGGGATATCGCGTTGCACACTGTCAGCCCGACGGTGGATGTGGACCTCACGTACATGTAGCTGTTAGAGACGGTCCATGTGGCGTAGGCGGTCCCCAGGTCGTAGACGGCGAACTTGCCGTTCTTGGCGCAGGCGACCTCGAGCTGGTCGTCCTCCAGGCCGTCGAAGTTGATGGCGCGGGCCGTCGTGTATGTCTCGCCCGCCGAGAGGTCGGTGACCTGGTACCTGTTCGACGGGGATATCGCCGGGTTCGGCCAATACGTGCCGAACCTGTCGGACAGGATGGCGATGTAGTCTATGCTGATCTCCTCGATCACATCGCCGACCGCCGTAGATGAGTCCGTTATCTTCACGTAGACCGTCTCGCCAGCCACGGTAGACGGGAGGGCGTACGTGTAGTTCGTGTAAGTGTTGGCCGATATCACCATGACAGGGGTGTACTTGGCAGAAGCCGCGTCCGCCCCGGTCCCGTACCACACGTAGTAGACCTCGTAGTTGTCCGCGGAAACCTCGGCGTTCACGCACAGGAGCGGGTCGGTGTAGGAGTCCAACGTATCCATCTCGAAGACGACAGACACGCTGCCCTGTGGGGCCGCCTCATCGGTGTCGTTCTCGCGGAGAGTGATCGCGGTGCCGTCCGTGACGTACGTGTCAGACACGGCCCCGGCGATGGTGCCAGAGTACTGCTCGTGGTCGACCGCCGACTTCTCGTCCGGGGATGTCTCCTCGGTGTAGTTGTTCACCCACACGCCCTGGATGTTGGCGTGTGAAGTCGCGGACGCGT
>JAUPMC010000148.1 GCA_030836605.1 Thermoplasmatota archaeon
ATCCCTGGTTCGTGCTGCTGACAATCCTATTGCTGGCGGTGTTCACTGCGGGCTTCGACGGCCTGGACCTGGCGCGGGTGGAGAGGTGGACCGACGCCGAGGTGGCCAGGGCGCTGGGCTACAGCGCGGTCCTTCTGGGGCTGGTAATCGCCGGGTTCATATGGCTCCTGTGGGTCGTGAGCAAGGCCATAGGCGTGGCGAACGACATGGCGACTCGGCACGCGGCCCTGTCCGCGGTCTTCGCGGCCGTCGCCGCGGGCGCGGTCTCGCTGTTCGTGGGCATGTTCGTGCGCCTGCCGATCGGGATAAACCTGTGACCCTATTCTGAGAGCATCCGGTCGACCATCTTCATCGCGCAGAGGTCCCCGCACATCGAGCACACGTTCGGGCTCTTGGACTTCCTGCGGTCCCTGAGCTCCTTGGCCCTCTCGGGGTCCAGGGAGAGACTGAACATCGTGTCCCAGTCGAAGGCCTTCCTGGCCTCGGACATCTTCCGGTCCCAGAGCGTCCCCCGGCCCCTGGCGAGGTCGGCCGCGTGGGCGGCGATCCTGCTCGCGACCACCCCGGTCCTCACGTCGTCGGCCGTGGGCAGGGACAGGTGCTCGGAGGGGGTGACATAGCATAGGAAGTCAGCGCCGTGGTACGCGGCGATGGCGCCCCCGATCGCGCCGGCGATGTGGTCGTACCCGGCCGCGACGTCGCACACGAGAGGCCCCAGGACGTAGAAGGGCGCGCCCTTGCACACGCTCTTCTCTATGCGCACGTTCGCCTCTATCTGGTTGAGTGGGACGTGGCCAGGCCCCTCGACCATGGCCTGAACTCCCGCCTTCCTGGCCCTGTCGACGAGCTTCCCCAGGACTATCAGCTCGTGCAGCTGTGGCACGTCGGTCGCGTCCGCCGTGCAGCCCGGGCGTAGCCCGTCACCTAGGCTTAGGGCGAACCCGTGCTCCTTGGCGAGGTCCAGCAGGTGGTCGTAGTCCTCGTAGAGCGGGTTCTCCTGCCCGTGGTCGCGCATCCAGGCGACGAGTATCGCCCCGCCTCTAGATACGACGCCCGTGACCCTCTTGTGCTTGATGAGCGAGGCCACGGTGGCTGAGGTGACCCCGCAGTGCACCGTCATGAAGTCCACGCCGTCCTTCGCCTGTGTCTCGATGGCCTTGAACATGTCGTCGGCGCCGAGCGCCCGGACTCCTCCTTTGCCCGCGGTCCTGCACAGCGCCTCGTAGATGGGCACCGTGCCGACTGGCAGCCGGCACTCGGAGATGATGCGCCTCCTTATGGCCCTGAGGTCCCCGCCCGTGCTGAGGTCCATGACGGCGTCCGCGCCGAACCTGGCGGCTATCCTCACCTTCTCGACCTCCTCCTCGACGTCGATGTGGTCCTTGGAGGTGCCTATGTTGGCGTTGACCTTGACCCTGAGCCCCTCGCCTATCCCGACATGGGTGAGGCGTCTGTGGCGGGGGTTCGAAGGTATTACGACCCTTCCGGACTTGACGAGCTTCATGAGCTTGTCTGGCTCAATCCCCTCGGCTTTCGAGACCCCCTTGATTTCCACTGGAAAACCCTTCTTGCCCTTGCTTGCCATCCGATACCTTCGCTACTAAATGCCTCGACAGTATAAAGCCTTTGATTGAGAGTCGTGTGCCAGCCCCCGTGGGGATCATCTGGCATGAGCGCGGGCGCGGCGAAGCCACCAGGGGCCGGGGCCGTCTGGTCCTCGCGTCGGACCCCCAGGGTGGAATCGCCTCCGGGGGCCTATCGTCGCGTGCCGACATTTCCAATGGAAACGGGACCGCAAAATCGGCAAAATAGTCCAGTGGAAACGGAGGGGTGTTTTCAGGGGTAGCCAGATAGTATTCTCAAAGATTTTATATACGCCGGTTCCATTAAAGAAGAAACAGACCCGAAAAAGCGCCGTAAGAACGGATGGGATGCGTGTACAGTTCATGGGCTTGCGAGCCCGCCTCATGGAGACTCGAACAGCATGGACAAACCACAGGACGACAGCGGTTACGATACGGAGAAGATCCAGGTACTCGAGGGCTTGGAGGCCGTTCGAAAGCGGCCGAGCATGTACATCGGCAGCACGGACGTCTACGGCCTCCACCACCTCGTCTACGAGGTGGTCGACAACAGCATCGACGAGGCCATGGGCGGTTTCTGCACGACGATCAACGTCCTCATGGGTGACGACGGGAGCATCACCGTCGAGGACGACGGGAGGGGCATCCCGGTCGGCGCCCACAAGAAGTACAAGGAGGACACGCTCGACCTCGTGCTCACGAAGCTCCACTCAGGCGGCAAGTTCGACCGGAAGACGTACAAGGTCTCCGGTGGACTGCACGGCGTCGGCCTGAGCGTCGTGAACGCCCTGTCCGAGTGGCTGGAGGTCAGGGTCAAGAGGAAGGGCAAGGTGCACTTCCAGCGGTATCAGAGGGGAGTGCCCGGGGGCGCGGTCCAGGTCATCGGGGACTCGCAGACCACCGGCACCATCATCTCTTTCAAGCCGGACGCGCAGATATTCGAGACCGTCGCCTTCAGCTACGAGACGCTCTCGAACAGGTTCAGGGAGATCGCGTTCCTGAACAAGGGCCTGAAGCTCTCGATATCGGAGCCGAAGACGGCCCAGACAAACACCTACAAGTTCGACGGCGGCATCGTCGAGTTCGTCCAGTACATCAACAGGAGCAAGGCCTGCCTGCACGAGAAGCCCATATACCTCATCGTCGAGAGGGACGGTGTGACGGTCGAGCTGGCCATGCAGTACACGGACAGCTACTCCGAGAACATCCACACGTTCGCCAACAACATCAACACGATCGAGGGCGGCACGCACATGGTCGG
The DNA here is from genome assembly GCA_030836605.1 of Thermoplasmatota archaeon. Lineage (GTDB taxonomy): Archaea > Thermoplasmatota > Thermoplasmata > UBA10834 > UBA10834 > UBA9653. Next base: position 2,845 of record JAUPMC010000148.1, read on the forward strand.
CTTCAGGTCCGCCCTGACGAGGACCATCAACGACTACGCGAAGAAGTACGGCTTCCTGAAGCCCACCGGCGACGCGCTCGCGGGCGAGGATGCCAGGGAGGGCCTGACCGCGGTCATAAGTGTCAGGCTCCCGGAGCCCCAGTTCGAGGGCCAGACGAAGACCAAACTCGGCAACAGCGAGATCAGGGGCATAGTCGAGAGCGCCGTCAGCGAGAAGCTGTTCGAGTTCCTCGAGGAGAACCCGAAGGTCGCCCAGGCGTGCATCAGCAAGGCCGTGCTGGCGTCGCAGGCCCGGGAGGCCGCGAGGAAGGCCAGGGAGCTCACGAGGCGCAAGGGCCTGCTGGACATCGGGAACCTCCCGGGGAAGCTGGCCGACTGCTCGGAGAAGGACCCGTCCAAGTGCGAGGTCTTCCTGGTCGAGGGTGACTCCGCAGGTGGCAGCGCGAAGCAGGCCAGGGACCGCACGTTCCAGGCCATACTCCCGCTCAGGGGCAAGATACTCAACGTCGAGAAGGCCCGCCTGGACAAGATGCTCAAGAACGCCGAGATCAGGACCATCGTCACGGCGCTCGGGACCGGGATCGACGCCGAGTTCGACATATCGAAGGCCAGGTACCACAGGATATGCATAATGACGGATGCCGACGTCGACGGGGCGCACATACGGACGCTCCTGCTGACGTTCTTCTTCAGGCACATGGAGCAGCTCATCAGGGCGGGCTACGTGTACATCGCCCAGCCACCGCTCTACAGGGTCAAGAAGGGCAAGTCGGAGACGTACGTGTACTCCGACAAGGAGCTCTCGGAGACGATGCAGTCGGTGGGCCAGGGCGCCGAGGTCCAGAGGTACAAGGGCCTGGGCGAGATGAACGCGGACCAGCTCAGGGAGACGACCATGAGCATGGCCACGCGCATCATGAAGAAGGTCACGATCGAGGACGCGGTCGAGGCGGACATCCTGTTCGACGTCCTCATGGGCGACGCCGTCGAGCCGAGAAGGAGATTCATCCAGGACCACGCGAAAGAAGTGGAGGTCCTGGACGTATAGGTGATCGGCCATGGCAGACGAACAGAAACCGGAGCAGAGGATCGCCGCGAAGCTCGTGATGCGCCCGATCGAGATCGAGATGAAGAAGTCCTACATCGACTACGCCATGAGCGTCATCGTGGGCCGCGCCCTGCCGGACGTCAGCGACGGGCTGAAGCCCGTCCACAGGCGCATCCTGTTCGCCATGAACGAGATGGGCCTGGCCCACAACAAGGCCCAGAAGAAGTCCGCGAGGGTGGTCGGTGAGGTCCTAGGCAAGTACCACCCGCACGGCGACACCGCGATCTACGACACGATGGTCCGCATGGCCCAGGACTTCTCGATGCGCTACAAGCTCGTAGATGGCCAGGGCAACTTCGGCAGCGTAGACGGCGACCGCGCGGCGGCCATGAGGTACACCGAGTGCAGGCTCTCGTCCATAGCCTCGGAGATGCTCGTGGACGTCGACGAGGAGACGGTCGACTTCGCGGACAACTTCGACGGGTCCCTGAAGGAGCCGCTCGTGCTCCCCGCGAAGCTCCCGAACCTGCTCGTGAACGGCTCGTCAGGCATCGCGGTCGGCATGGCCACGAACATGCCCCCGCACAACCTGGGCGAGGTCGTCGACGCCATATCGCTCATGATCGACCGGCAGGTCCAGGGCAGGGACGTCGAGCTCAAGGACCTCGTCGAGGTCATCAAGGGCCCGGACTTCCCCACGGGCGGCATCATATACGGCGCCCAGGGGATACACGAGGCCTACGCCCAGGGCAAGGGCAGGATACGCGTCCGCGCCCTCGCGAACATAGAGCACGACGAGGACACTGGCAGGGCCCAGATCATCGTCACTGAGATACCCTACATGGTCAACAAGAGCACCCTCATGGAGGAGATCGCGGAGCTCGTCAAGACGAAGCGGATCGACGGGATCAGCGACCTCAGGGACGAGTCCGACAAGGAGGGGCTCAGGATACTCATCGAGCTGAAGCGCGACGCGATCGAGGACGTGGTCCTCAACCAGCTGTTCGCCCACACGCAGCTCCAGACGACCTTCGGCATCATCAACCTCGCTCTGGTGAACAACCAGCCGAGGGTGCTGTCCCTGAAGGAGATACTGGAGTACCACATCGAGCACAGGTTCGACGTGGTCAAGAGGCGGACCGAGTTCAGGCTGAGGCAGGCCGAGAAGCGGGCCCACATACTGGAGGGGCTCCTGGTCGCCCTGGACCACCTGGACGAGGTCATCAGGCTCATCAGGAAGGCGAAGACCAGGGACGAGGCGAAGTCGTCCCTGATGTCCAAGTACATGCTCTCCGAGGAGCAGACCAAGGCCATACTCGAGATGCAGCTGCAGCGCCTGACGGGCATGGAGATGCAGGCAGTCAGGGAGGAGCACGAGCAGGTCACGAAGCTCATCTCGGAGTTCCGCGGCATCCTGAAGGACGAGAAGAAGATACTCGGCATGATCAAGTCCGAGGCCGTGGCCCTCAAGGCGAAGTACGGGGACGCGAGGCGCACCCGGGTCGAGGCCAACGCCATGGACATGGACATCGAGGACCTCATACCGGTCGAGAACGTGCTCGTGATGACGAGCCAGACCGGTTATATCAAGAGGATATCGCTCGACACCTACGAGTCGCAGAACAGGGGCGGCGTGGGCCTCATAGGCATGGAGACGAAGGAGGAGGACTACATCGTGGACATGTTCGTCACGTGCTCCCACGACTACGTGATGTACTTCACGAACAAGGGGCGCGCGTACTGGCTCAAGGCGTACAAGATCCCGGTCGGGGGCAGGCACGCGAAGGGCAAGCCAATCGTGAACCTCCTCGAGCACCTCGAGGATGGCGAGAAGGTCATGAGCAAGATACCGGTCAAGCAGTTCGAGGGCGACCGGTACCTGGTGTTCTCGACCAGGAAGGGCCTGATCAAGAAGACCAGGCTCGACGCGTACTCCCACGTGAGGCAGAGCGGCATCATCGCGATCAAGCTCGAGGAGGGCGACGAGGTGGTCGACACCGCCCTCACGGACGGTAAGAAGGAGGTCGTGCTCGCCACCAGGAAGGGCTTCGCGGCGAGGTTCGGCGAGTCCGACGTCAGGGCCACTGGCCGGGCGACGTACGGGGTCCGCGGCATCCGCCTGAGGAAGGGCGACGAGGTCGTCAGCATGGCCATCGTCGACCCCAAGGACGTGCTCCTGTCCGTGACAGAGAAGGGCTACGGGAAGCGCTCGCTCGTCGATGACTACAGGAAGATCAAGCGCGGCGGCAAGGGCGTCATCACCATCAAGACCGTCGAGAGGAACGGCGACGTGGTCATCGTCCTGCCGGTCAACGAGGACGACGAGATCATAGTCACGAGCGTCAAGGGCATGGTCATACGCATGCCCGTGAACGGCATCAGGGTCCTGGGCCGCGCGACGATGGGCGTCAGGCTCATGAAGCTCAGGGAGAAGGACCGGGCCGTGGCAGTCGCCCGGCTCGTGCCCCCGTCAGAGGCGGAGCGCATGGTCGAGTCAGGCCTGGTCGTCACGCACACCCCGCATGAGAACGGGGACAACGCGGGCAACGGCGAGGACGGCGCGGACGACGGCGACGGGGACGAGGGCGAGGGTGAGGGGCCAGACGCGGGCGGGAAGTGAGCCAGGCGCCACCCTGGCCACCCTCTCACTTGTGATAACGACCCGCAAACCTTTATTAGGGCACAGCCCTTTGAAATCCGAAGAGGGCGCACACCCGCCGAGGAGGCCGTTGACTTGTTTAGGGATTCCATTCCAGGACTGGATAAGGTGTTCAAGAACGACATCGAGCGCCCGAAGGTCATACTGGTCACGGGGCCCCCGGGGTCCATGAAGACCAGCTTCTGCTACTCGCTCATGTCGAGCTACCTCAGGGACAAGAACGAGTTCGGGCTGTACGCCACCCTCGAGGAGACCGCCGAGAGCCACATGCACAACATGGAGAGCATGGGCGTCAAGCTCTCGGCCAAGATGCAGATCTCGGACATGACCGACCTGAGGGAGATCGACCAGATCGACGAGGTCGTGGGCGACCCGTCCCAGACGGACTACGTCCTGTTCATAGAGAAGATGATACAGAGGTTCAGGCGGACCCACGGGGACAAGTTCTCCATATTCGTCCTGGACTCGCTCGGGGCGCTGTACTCGCTCATGTCGGAGTCCGCCGACATGAGGAAGAAGATGTTCTATTTCTTCAAGATGCTGAGGGACAACAACCTCGTCACGTTCATCATAATGGAGCGCTCCCTGACCGGCGAGTCGCAGCTCCTCGGCAACGAGGGATTCCTCGCGGACGGGATCGTGATGCTCGGGCTGGACCGGCAGAGGGGCAAGCTGGTCAGGTACCTCCAGGTGGAGAAGATGAGGGCCTCCGAGCACAGCATGGAGAAGCACGCGATAGAGGTGGGCAAGACCGGGATGACGGTCCTCGGCCCGTTGCTCACCACGTGATGCGCGCCAGCCGTGCGAATATGAACAGTATTTGTATGGCCGCATGCATTATGTGAAAGGAAGGATGGTGCCCCTCTCGGACACCCGAGGCGGACCTGAGGATCAGACTCGGCGACTGGCGTGATGGAAATGACCGAAGACCAGACGATATCACAGATAATCGAGGACGCGATCAAGAGACTGAAGGCCCAGGAGGCCGAGGTACTCAAGAGAGGGCGCGAGCTCCAGACCGAGAAGGACGACCTCCAGAAGCGCAAGGCCGAGCTGGACACCCTCGAGGAGAGGCTCAGGGAGAAGGAGGACGGTCTGAGGCAGAAGGAGTCCTCACTCGGGACCAAGGAAGGCGAGGTCAGGGGCCGCGAGGAGGCCGCCCAGACCCGCGCCTCGAAGCTCGACGCCAGGGAGGCAGAGGTCTCCAAGATGGGGGACCGCGTGAAGGCGGCCATCGCTGGCGCTGAGGCCCGCGAGGGCGAGGCCAGCCGTGCCGTCGAGGAGAGCTCGAAGCTCCAGGCGGAGGTCGTGGAGAAGAGGAAGTCCCTCCTGGACCGCGAGGAGCAGCTGAAGCGGTCGGAGGAGGACGTCCAGAAGCTCATGGAGCAGGTCGTCTCCAGGCGGGACGCCCTGATCGGGCGGGAGCGGGCGTTCGCCGAGGAGGAGGAGGCCCTGCGGAAGGACCGCGAGAAGCTGTCGGTGGACGCGAGGATGCTCCTAGAGAGGCAGACCTCGGCGGCGTCCGTCGCGACGGCGTCCCCGGCGGTAGCCGAGGAGCGTGTCATGAGCGAGGACGAGACGCTCTGCCCGAAGTGCAACACGGTCATCAGCAAGGACGCTGTCATGTGCTACTCGTGCGGCTCGCAGCTGAAGGAGGAGCCGGCCGAGCAGGAGGCCCCCGCGGCGCAGGAGGAGCAGCCGGTCGAGGAGGACGAGGTGCCCTGCCCGAGCTGCAGGACGCAGGTCAGTAAGGACGCGATCATGTGCTACGCGTGCGGCGCGGACCTCCGGGCCGCCCGTGAGCAGCCGGCGGAGCAGGTCGGGAAGGAGCCCGCGCAGGAACCGAAGAAACCGCAGATCTTTGTGAAGAAGATAGTGAAGCGGAAACCGGTCTAGCCAGGCGTGCCACGTAACCTTCGTCGGCATGAGAACGTGGCAAATACCTTTTTATACGGCTCAACTGCTTACTTTGCTAAAGCAATACCCAGCTTCTGGGTGGGTGAACTTATGGAACGCAGAGCTGGCCCTCTTCTGGCCAACAGATCCTTGAGCGCTTTGATCGTGGTGTCGTTCGTACTGTCTGCATTCGCAGGATTGTATATCGTGGCCTCGCCTGCGCCAGCTGCCGCGCAGAGTGACCTCGTGGTCACTGAAGGCACGGTTACGATTGAGGATATAGAACACTACCCCGTTGACGGGGACGTTCTAGTATCCGGCACGGGGACACTCATTGTTAGGAATTCCGGACTAGAGGTTATGAGCAACTATGGGGCGCCTAGAACGGTCACCGTTGGCGCCGGCGGCACACTCGCTCTGGAGCATGGCGTGTTGACGTCATACCTAAACCAGATTGAACCGTGGCCATTCTTGACCCTCACGATTGAGGACGGCGGAGTTGTCATGGCCACCGATTCATCGCTTCTGAGTTTCCCAGGGTCTATCATAGTTCAGAATGGCGGTGAGTTGACACTCTATGACAGTTCGATTGAGCAGATACCGGACGAGGATTTGTCTCAATACATTGCTGGATCTACATACGTGACGATGGACTCCGCCGATGACGGCCCAGCGATTGTTGTTACTGATGCGACGCTTATGATGTTCGACTCATCCATAACTGACTTGCCAGAATTCCCGGTGGACGCAGTGTTTGCGGGAAACCTGACACTCTATGGAGATTCGACATTCTTGGCTGTCAACAGTTACATAGATGTCGATTTCGGACCTGTGGCAACCCTACCTGACTACTATGCGCACAACGCCCTAGTCCTGGACGGTACATCTAGCGCTCATCTCTATGGCTCCTACTTTGAGCCTTATACGGGTACCTATTCAGCGCGGGCCCCGGCAATAATAGCTGATGGCGAAAGCTACATAGCACCGCCTACGGCGGAAGGCCCAGAAGACACCACTGGTGAGTCAATATCAGACCTCGTGGCGAGTGGCGATGGTCTGACGTATCAGATTGGCCCTGGGGAGACAATGGCTATCGATGCCTTCGATGCGGGTCCATCTATGACAGTTGACGGCGCTACACTGTGTATCCGATACGCAGTCACTGACACCTATGACGGAACTCAGTCCTTCACATGGAGAGAAGAAGGCGCA
>JAUPMC010000149.1 GCA_030836605.1 Thermoplasmatota archaeon
GCCTGCGCGGGCACGCCGTCGAGCCATATCCTCTGCATCTTGATCGGCGGCTCGGAGTGGCCGAAGTTGATGTACGCCCCGGAGGAGCACATCGCGCCGAATGTCCCGGTCGTGACGACATCGACCTCCTCGGCGGCCTTCTTGGTCCCGTTCGCCTTGACGAACACCTTGAACTCCTCGGCCGTCATGACGACGACGTCCCCGTCGGCTATCTTGCGCCTGATGTCCTCGTAAGTCTTACCCTTGGACCCGGCGGCCTTCGTCTTCGCGCTCAGATGAGTCCCTCCCTGTACGCCAGCTCGGCGTTCAGCACGGAACCGCCAGCGCCACCGCGTATCGTGTTGTGCACGAGTAGGTAGAACCTCAGGTGGTCCTCGCTCACGCGGACCCTGCCGACCGTCACGGCCATGCCACGGGCCCTGACGGGCTCGCCGGCGTTCACGTCCAGCTTCGGCTGGGGCCGGTCGTGCTCCCGCCTGACGATGATGGGTTTCAGGGGCGCGCTGGGCAGCCCGAGCTCCTGCGGCCTGGCCCTGAACTCGGAGAACGCCTTGGTGATCTTGTCCGCGTCCGGCATGCCCTTGTGGTGGATGAACACGGCCTCGAGATGGCCGTCCCTGGTCCCGACCCTCGCGCAGCTCGCCTCTATGTGCACGGGCGAGTCGACGAACCTGCCGTTGCTGAACCCCCCGAGTATCTTCTTCCCCTCGGAGGACATCTTCTCCTCCTCGGTCTTGATGTGCGGGAGCACGTTGCCCAGGATGTCGAGGGACGACACGCCTGGATACCCCGCGCCCGAGAGCGCCTGGTACGTGGCCACGTAGACCTCGGTGAACCTGAACGCGTCGATGAGCGGTTTCAGGCCCAGGGCCAGCCCCGTGACGGAGCAGTTGGCGTTCGTGACGATGTACCCGCCCTTCCTCCTCCGCCTCCTCTGCGCCTCGACCGCCGCGAGGTGGTCCGGGTTGATCTCTGGGAGCAGGATGGGGGTGTCCGGGTCCGTCCTGTGGGACGCGGCGTTCGAGTAGACCGCCATGCCCTCCTCGGCGCACGCGTCCTCCACCGGTCCGGCGACTTCCGAGGGCAGGCCGCTGAACACGACCTCGACGCCCTCCTTCGCGAGCGCTGCCGGGTCGGTCCCCGCTATGGCCTTCGAGCCGAGGCTGGGGCCTAGCTCTATGTCCGGCAGCTTCCAGACATCGGCCAGCCTCTTGCCCTCAGACCTGTCGGAGGCGCAGTACGCCACGACGTCGAAGTACGGGTGTCCGTCGAGCATGTGTGAGAACCTCTGGCCGATCATGCCGCTCGAGCCGAGTATCGCTGCCTTCTTCTTGGTCATCTCAGTCACGTCTCCATCTGTTCCTTCGTGGACTCCATCAGTTTCGTGAACATGTCGTGATCCGCGGACGACGAGGCCTCCTTGAGCGCGCGCAGGGCACGCTCGGCCTCCTCGACCATCTCCTTCGTGTGGGGGTTCAGGGCCTGGATGTCGTGGTAGACCCTCTTGCTCTCGCCGGAGACCTCCTTGGCCAGGTCCGCCAGCCTCGCGAACGAGGTCCCCTGGACCGTCCTCAGCTCCGAGGTCTTCTCCCCGGAGGCCCTCAGGGCCGTGCCGAACATCAGCGCCGTCAGGTGGGACAGCCCGAGGATGTACGCCATCATCCGGTCATGCTCCTCGAGGTACAGCTCCACGATGTTGGCGCCAGAGTCGCCGAACAGCCCTCTGGCCCGCGAGGTCGCCTCCCTGTTGCCGCAGTCGCAGACGACCACGTTCAGTCCCCTCGGCGACGACGCCCTGGGCCCGAACATCGGGTGGACGCTCGCGATGAGTACCCCGTCGGCCGCGGCCAACCTGAGCAAGCTGGATATGTGTGACTTGACGCTGCACAGGTCCATGACGAGCCCCTTCGGGTGCGCGTCCAGGACCATCTTGAGCTCCTCGGCGCACACGCCCAGAGGACTCGCTATGACGATGATGTCCGCCTCCGCGACGGCGGGCGCGAGGACTTTAGCGTTCGTGTAGCCCTTGCGACCGCCCCTGGGGTCCCAGACCTTGACCCTGGCGCCCCTGTTGGACATGAACCTGCAGGTCCACCCGCCCATGCTGCCGGACCCGCCGACCACGAGCACCTTGGCCCCGTCCAGCGGGAGGTCCGCCTGCTCCTTCTGGGCGGCGACGGCGTCCGCGATGAGCAACCTCGCGGCCTCCTTCGCGAGCTTCTTGTCCGCGCCGAGCGCACCTGCCAGGGCGACCATCTTCTCGACGACCTTCCTCTCCCTCTCCGGGTCCCTGACCTTGAGCCCGTCCTTGCGCTTCGTGAGCCCGATCTCCCTCGCGACGTCCGACCTCCTGGAGATCAGCCTGACGAGGTCGTTGTCTATCCTGTCTATCTCGGCCCTTAGGGCGTCCAGCTCGTCCTTCGTCACGCGAACCCCCCCTGGAGCATCAGGTCGAGTATGACGGAGGCGGCCGAGTTCTCCACGACGGGGACCGCCCTGGGCACGATGCACGGGTCGTGCCTCCCCTTCACCTCGAGCTCGACAGGCGACTTCTTCACGACGTCCACGCTCATCTGCGGCCTCGCGATGGAGGACGTGGGCTTGAAAGCGACCTTGAAATCTATCGGCATGCCAGTGGACAGCCCTCCGAGTATGCCGCCAGCGTTGTTCGTCTTCGTGACTATCTTGCCGTTCCTGACCGCGTACGGGTCGTTGTGCTCGCTGCCCCTCATGGAGCCCGCCCTGAACCCGGAGCCGAACTCGACCCCTTTCACGCCCGGTATCGAGAACATCATGGCGGACATCGCGCTCTCGACCGACCCGAAGAACGGCTCCCCGACGCCCGCGGGGACCCCCAGGACGGTGCACCTCACGATCCCGCCCACACTGTCCTTGTCCTCGTGGGCCCTGACGATCTCGTCCTTCATGCGCTCGGCGGCGTCCCTGTCCGCGCACCCGACCGGGTTCGCCCTGGCGATCTTCTCGGCGATGCTGAACGGCACGTCCTTCTCGATGCGGACCGAGCCTATCTGGATGGTCTGCGCGAGCAGGCGCACGTCCTTCTTGTCGAGGACCTGTCTCGCAATCGCGCCCGCGATCACGAGCCCCGCGGTCATTCGCCCGGAGAACTGCCCTCCCCCGCGGTGGTCGTGGAGCCCCTTGTACTTGACCATGGCTGGGTAGTCCGCGTGTCCGGGCCTCGGGACCCTGCGGAACGAGTCATAAGCCGATGAGTCGACATCCTTGTTCTTGACGAGTCCGACTATCGTGGCGCCCGTCGCCCGACCGTCCACGACGCCTGAGATGAGCTCGAGCCTGTCCCTCTCGGCCCGAGGGGTCGTGAGCACGCCCTTCCCCGGGGACCGCCTGTCGAGCTCGACCTGTATGACATCCTCCGAGACCTTCGAGCCAGGCGGGCACCCGTCCACCTTCGCCCCGACGCAGGGGCCGTGGCTGGAGCCGAATATCCCGACCCTGTACTTCGTCCCGAACTCGTTCATCTCCTCACCTCAAGCCGACAACCTAGCTGATGCATGTCCCTCAGGAACCCGGGGTATGACACTTTGTAGGAGGAATCGTCCGCTATCCTGGTGCCCGAGGTGGATACCAGTCCAGCAAGCGCTGCGGCCATAAGAATCCTATGGTCTCCGTGGGTCTCCACATCCGCTCCGTGGAGCTTCGCGCCGCCCGATATCTCGCACCCGTCCTCGGTCGGCCTGACGCTCGCACCCATCGCCCTCAGGAACGCGGTCGTCGTCGCTATCCTGTCGCTCTCCTTGTAGCGCAGGTTCGTGCCGCCCTTGAGCACGGTCGTGCCCTCTGCGACGGCCCCCAGGACCGCGAGCACGGGGAACAGGTCCGGCGTGTCCTTGACGTCTATCTCAAGCCCCTCGAGCCTGCCGACCGAGGCCCTGACGGAGTCGGAGGTCGTCCTGACGTCCGCGCCGAAACCCTTGAGGTGTTCCACGATGGCCTTGTCTCCCTGCGGGGAGCTCATGTCCAGGTTCTTGACCGTTACATCTCCCGAGGTCAAGGCCCCCGCGGCCAGCGCGAACGCCGCCGAGGAGTAGTCGCCTGGCACGGTGTACTCGTCCCTGTGGAGCCGTTGCCCGCCCTTGACGGAGAAGCCGTCCTTGGACTCCTCCGCGTCCCCGCCGAACGCGCGCAGCACGTCCAGGGTGATGTCCACGTACGGCTTGGACACCATCTCGCCCCCGATTCGCACCACAGTGTCATCCTCCTTCTGCGTGCATGCGATCAGGAGGGATGATATGAACTGGGAGCTCACGCCTCCCGCGATCTCCGTCACCGGGCCTTTGATTGGCCCCGCGACCTTGAGCGGCGGCCTGCCCGGTCGCCCCAAGTACGAGACCTCGGCCCCCAGTTGTCTCAGGGAGTCGACCAGGGGCGCCATCGGCCTCTTCACGAGGCTCTCGTCCCCCGTGAGAGTGGTCTTGGACGGCAGCAGGGAGGCGATACCAGTCATCAGCCTCATGGTCGTCCCCGAGTTCTTCGCGTCGATCGTGGCCGCGGCCTGCGCGAGCTCGTCGCAGTGTATCCTGACGGCGCTCGAGCTCCCGCCGATGGACGCGCCCATCAAGTGCAAGGCGTCCAGGGTCGCCTTTGTGTCTTCTGACATCAGTGGCCGGTGGAGTACGAAAGGCCCGTGGGTGAGCGCCCCCAGGACCATCGCCCTGTGGGTGTATGATTTGGACGGGGACGCCGTCACCGAGCCCCTCGCGGTGGACGACTTGATCAGAATAGCCGTGGGACCACCTCCGGGGAGGGCGTGTTGTTCACGGCTGCCCTGAGGACCTTGCCGTCGGCCCTCGCCTCCAGCGCGCGCAGGAGCCTCGCCTCGTCCTGCCTCCGCACCAGCGCGACGGTCGCCGGGCCGGTCCCCGAAATGCCGGAGGCGACCGCCCCGTTCTTCCTGGCCAGCTCGGCGACCTCCTCGCTCAGGCCGAGCACCCGGGAGCACGCCCGGGAGTTCAGCTCGATCGCTTTCGCGTACTCTCCCGCGAGCGCGTGTTTGACGGCAATATCAATGTCCGGCCTGGCAGAGCTGAAGTCGAGCTCCTTGACCGAGGCCTTGGAGATCCTCCGGTCAGGAACATGGATGACGACGGACAGCGAAGGGTCGACCCTGCCGGTCATGAGTATGCGTCTCTGGCGGTTGTCCGTCACCACCGCGCCGCCGAAGTAGCACGCGGCGGCGTCGTCGAACGCTCCCGTGATGGTGACGCCCGCGGCCATCGACTCGCCGACCGCGGTCAGCACGATGTCGAGGTCTTCCATGCGGACGCCTGTCGCCCTGGTCGCGGCCAGCACGA